>JAKAAS010000485.1 GCA_021802225.1 Bacillota bacterium | reverse complement strand
ATTGGCTTCCGCCACCTGCTGGTCCCCAGCGCTGAACAGAGAGTCCCATTCTGCAAGCTGGCGAATCCGTCTCTCCGGCCAAGTGGCCTTGCCCTATTCGCGGTAGATCGGGTGTGGCGCTCAGTTTTGGTCTGGGCGTAGTGATTTGCCTAAGAGTTTTGAAGTTTCGCGAGGCAGATTTTTAGGGCGGCGAGCACTTCAGGTTTGTCGTAACTGGCGCTGACAGTATTGATAACATCCAGACTTAGTTGAACATGTCCTATTACCGTTGCCGACTGTGCCCCGCTCTTTGAAATCAATACGGGCGTCCCACTGACCTCCATTTGCTGAAAGCCAAATGCAGGTTCGTTGAGCATTGTCGATTTGAACTGCGCGTACGACTGAGTGGCCGGGCGCGCGGCGATCACAATATTAGATCCGATCCCGCCCGTAAGCGACGAGGTGGTGGTTTGATAGGAACACTGCGTGCCACTAGGATACAGGGACTGCTGACTGCCTGCTCCAATAGGCAGGCTCATAATGGTTGAGACCTGACTCTGACTTATCAGCGAACAGGCCGCAACTGTTGCCCCTTGGGAGGCAGAAGAACCATTCGGGCTGGAAGAAGAGGATGATACCTCCGTTTGCTTCGATGGGGAACTCGGATGAGATACCGCAGACGCGTTAGTCGCACCGCATCCAGCCATCGTCATTGCGCTAATCGCCAAGAAGGCCATTACCAATTTATTCCGCATAAATTTAATTTAACTGCGTTATCATGGGGGCGTCAAGCATCAATTTCCGGTTATAGGGCCCTGCCAGTTAGCTAATCGACTCTGTCTCAAATCCGGTGAGGGAGGCTGAACATCGCGGGGTTTTGCGCGTATGATAAGCGGCTATTTCTCAAAGGGGATGATGGCTATTCCGAAGATTCCCCACGGTGAGCGCGTTGTATGCGTTGAGCAGATCGTCCCTTGCCTCCAACTTCTACCGCGGTCATCGTGATTGAGAAAGAGCCTGATAAGCTCGAACTTTCGGAGATGAGGGCTGTCCGGCGCTGGATGATGCGGTGCGAAACTCCAGACACTAGCGCTGCCCAATTCCCATCAATACACTCACGATGTCCCCCTGCACCAGGTTCGGGACGATGGCGAGCGCAGCCGTTGCCTCATCCCGAAAGAGTACTGAGCCACACGCTGGCGGGACCGCACCGCCTCCAGGCCGACGGTCGATAAGACCTCCGGAATGCGCGCAGCGGGGAGCCCAAGGAGGACCTGGTGGAGGGTGACGTTTTCTGGTCCCGCGAGGTGGCCGCAAGCGGCCGGCGTTTCAATCAACGCCCCCTACCCGCACCAGAGCCGCCCCGCGCGGGACCGGGGCGCGCCGAAGAGGGCAATCCTGCCGCGGAACGGGTGCAATAATCCCGCCAGGAGTTTTGAGATCGTGGTCTTGCCCGCACCATTCGAGCCAAGCAATCCGTGTACCGCCCCGGTCGGCACTTTCCCGGGGATATTGTTGGAAGCGTCCAGCCCGCAACAAACCCCGTGATTGCAGCGTCCATTTGATCGCATAAACTTTCCGGTATCACCAGATTCCTTTTCGTTTACGGAAACTCAGGCTACGTTTCATCGCGGCTGTACGACAATAAATTTGTCGATTGGTTGGTGCGGGCGGTAGAACGGGTCGGAGTTTGGACCACAAGCGCCAGAGTCCGGCCGTTTCATGAGAAATTGTGGCAATATTTGTCATGTAAAATGTGGAAGACGTTGAAGGAGGGCGCTGGCCGGAACGAGAATAGGGGGTCAGAGAACAAATTGAGCAGAGGAGGTTATCTATTGGGTCATTCATGGTTTCGCATTTCCGCTTCAGGAGTACTGTCCGCAACACTGCTCGGGGTGTCATCGCTGGGGCTCGCCAGCACGGCGAGCGCGGCACCCGCGCCCGCGCGCCTGCCGACGACCATGCAGCTCGCGCCTCCCTCGGCGCTGAGAGGCAGTGCCAACCTAGGACCGCTCAGCGGACAGAAACCCTGGGGTTTTGGTCTGGTGCTGCCCTCTCAGAATCTTCCCGGCCTCATGGCTTATTCGCAGGCGGTCAGCAACCCCAATTCCGCCGACTACCACCACTTTCTCACCCACCAGCAACTGATGGACCGGTACGGCCCGTCTCCTGCCCAGGTGGCTCAACTGACGCAGTATCTGACGGCCCACGGCTTCACGGTGCGGCTGGGCGGGCAGATACTGGAAGCCCGCGGCATGGTGTCTGCTGTCAACCGTCTATTCTCCACGACGATGACGGCATTTCAAAAGGGTCCGCGCCATTTTGCCGCGCCGTCGGGGCCCATCAGCGTGCCTTTGGCCTTGCGGAGCGCGCAGGGATTGACGGGTCTGGTTACTAACGGCGCCGTGCCCTTGAACTCCGGAAAACCGGCTGCCCAGGCTCCGCTCATGCGCTACGCGGCCGCCGGCCCGGGCCCTGTGTCGGGAGCAAGCAGCACGCAGACATCTGGAGACTTTGCCGTTACGGCCCGGCTCTTGTCGCAAGGACCCCGTGTGCCCGGCATGGCGGTGCGGTATCTCATCACCGCTGAGCTGCACGGGGCGCCGGACGCCAACGCTGCGTTTTCTTCCCTGTCGGGCGCTTTCCAGGGAGCAGGGTCGGTGGTGGACTACAGCGCCACCAATCAGACCGGCCAGTTTCTCGTCGACTTTACCTTTTCCGAAGCACAGACGACCAGCATGGCACTGACGGTGGCCACCAGCTCCAAACCCCATGCCAAGACTTTGACGCTGCCGCTTCCCGCTGCCACTTTTGTGGGGCCCTCCACTAAAATCGCCCAGGTGTCTTCGCTGTTTGCCGGTTCGGGAACGATTGTTGCTCCGT
>JAKAAS010000484.1 GCA_021802225.1 Bacillota bacterium | reverse complement strand
AACGACAAACTCAACACCTCGTATAGCTACAGTATTGACCGCACCATCTTGAACTTTAAGAGTCCCACCGTCGGCAGCATCTTGAAACAGTTGCCGGTTCGCCAAGCGATGCAAATGGGCATCGACCAACAGGCGATCATCAACGCGCTCTATAATGGCATGGGTGTGCCAGGAACCGGTCCGGTTCCTTTGCATCCCAAGACTTTCCTCGCGCCTCAACTGGAGAAGCCTCTATATCCCTTCAACATTAAAGCGGGCGTTAAACTGCTGGAGAAGAATGGCTGGCACTTGGTGAACGGCGTTATGACAAATAGTCAGGGCCAGCAGTTGTCGTTCACAATGCAGTATGACTCGGGCAGCAGCACGACATTGGCCATGGTGCAAATTTTGCAACAAGACTGGGCCAAAGAGGGGATAAAGGTTTCGCTTAGCCCAGTGCCTTTTGCAACCATGCTGCAATATCATCATCAGCCGACGAAGTGGGAGATTCAAACCGGACTTGGTTGGAGCTATGGCGGCAGCTATCCGAGCGGAGGCGGGATGTATGCAACGAACGGCGGATATAACTTCTACGGCTACGCCAACCCGACGATGGACACCCTCATCGCCGCCACCCACACACCGCAGCCATCCACCACGGCCGCACAGGCGGCGTTGAACCAGTACCAGCTCTTCGCCGCCCGTCAATTGCCGAACCTGTGGATGCCGGTCCCGGAAGGTCTCGGTGAGGTGCAGTCCAACGTTCATGGTGTGAAGTCGTCGCAAAACACCTTTACCGATGCCATTTCTCCGCAATACTGGTGGATTGGAAAGTAACAACCGGGCCAGCACAAAACAGGGGGCAGAGAGATGGTACAGTCAGACAGCACCCGGATTGAGCTTGATGCGCAGGGGATTGGTGCAGAACCGAAGTCTCGATTTAGGCGCATCTTTTGGCATCACCCGTTGGCGTGGATGGGCCTGGTTGGCATAGCCGTATTGTTGGGCTTTGCCTTCATTGGCCCGCTCGTCTACCGGGCGAGCCCCTATGCGATGCATCTGACCATGATCTTGAAACCGCCGTCCACGCACTTTCCCCTCGGCACGAACAATCTAGGACGCAACATGTTGGCGCGTTTGATGCTCGGCGGGCAAACATCGTTGGAGGTGGGGGTGGCAGCGGCTCTTTCGTCGATGGTGATTGGCATCGCGTATGGTGTCGTAGCGGGTTTTGTCGGCGGATGGGTGGACGCTTTGATGATGCGTGTGGTGGATTTGTTGCGTTCCATCCCGGGGCTGTTTTTGCTGATCTTTCTGGATTCCTTTGTCACCCCCACCCCCGGTCTGCTCATCTTGTTGATCGCGCTCACCTCATGGCATGGCGTCAGCCGGTTAGTGCGGGCGGAGGTTCTTTCCCTGAAGGAACGCCTCTTTGTGGAAGCCGCCCGAGCGGTGGGGGCCCGCATGGGACACATCGCCATTAAGCATCTCCTTCCCAATATTTACGGTACGGTGATCGTTGCCACCACGTTCATGGTGGCGGACGCGGTTTTGGTCATCGCTAGCTTGAGCTTCGTCGGCATGGGACTCCCTCCGCCGGTTCCCAATTGGGGTGCCATGTTGTCGGACGCCATGACGTACGTGCCCCAGCACGCCTGGTGGCTGGTGTACCCCCCCGGGTTGGCCGTCTTGTGGACAATCCTCTCGATAAGTTTTCTAGGCGATGCGTTTCGCGCTGCTCTCGACACGCGCTTGGATTCTGCTTTTCGAGGGGGGCCTAGGACATGATTAGGTATTCGCTGGCTCGGATGCTGCAGGCCGTTCCGACCCTTCTGCTGCTGTCCGTATTGAGCTTTTTCTTGATCCATGTGGTTCCCGGAGGTCCGGCGGTCGTGATGTTGGGCGACAAGGCCACTCCCGCGCTCATCGCTCAAATCAATCAATCGTTGGGGTTGAACAAGCCGCTCTGGATTCAGTATGGCATTTGGCTGGGCCACCTGTTGGAGGGCAACTTAGGCTACGCCTATTCGTACCACCAAAGTGTGGCTAGCCTGATCGCTGTGAATTTGCCACGCACCCTCATTCTAGTGGTCACGGCGATCGCCATTTCTCACGTCATCGCCATTGTTGTCGGAATCTACCAGGCCGTTCACCGCGATCGCCCGGTGGATTTTATTCTCACCGGCATCCTCTATTTTCTGTATGCGATGCCCACATTTTGGTTAGGGGTCCTATTAATCTCGATTTTCGCGACTGACGTCAGGTGGTTTCCCACCGGAGGGCTGTACAATCCGCTTCTCGGCCCCACATTCGGATCGTATGTGAATCACATGGTGCTGCCGGTCAGCGTGCTGGTCATCGGCTCTGTGGCGGGATGGGCGCGGTATATGCGTTCCACCATGGCCGAAACCCTGGTTCAAGACTACATTCGCACAGCGCGGGCCAAGGGCTTGAACGAACGGGGCGTCTTGGTGCGCCATGCGCTCAAGAACTCCCTGCTCCCGCTAATCACGCTGGTGGGAATGTCGTTGCCCGGATTGTTCAGTGGCGCGTTGATTATCGAGATTATATTCAACTATCCCGGAATGGGTCTGCTGTTCTGGAATGCGGCCCAGCAGCGCGATTATCCGATTGTCTTGGCGATTGTCATTATGGTTGGAGTCCTCACCATTCTGGGCAACTTATTGGCCGACCTTTTATATGCCGTGGTGGATCCCCGGATCCAATATCGATAAGACGAGCGCGATCGGGGCGATCATGACTAATGCATCGGAGGTGTCAGCGTGAGCAAAACGTTAGGGATCCTGGCCGGCTTAGGGCCGTTGGCAGGGGCCCATTTCTATCGTCGGCTAATCGAGTTAACTCCGGCTGATGATGATTCGGAACATCTATCGGTG
>JAKAAS010000483.1 GCA_021802225.1 Bacillota bacterium | reverse complement strand
AGCGGCGCAGATGCGCTTTGACTTGCTGGGACACCGGGATGCCTACCGGGTCGTCAATTCAGAGGCGGACCAGCTGCCGGGGCTGATCGTGGATAAATACGGTCCGATGCTCGTCGTGGAATTCCTGAGTTTGGGTCTTCTGCCTTTCGAGGAGGCCATCGTGGAGGTGCTGGTGGACCTGTTCCACCCGCAGGGCATTTATGAGCGCGGTGATGTTCCGGTGCGCACGAAGGAGGGGCTGCCGCGGACCAACCGCATGGTGTTTGGCACAATGGTGTCTCCGGTGCAGATCATGGAAAATGATGTGGCCATGATCGTGGACTTGGCGGATGGCCAGAAAACCGGGCACTTCCTTGACCAATATGCCAACCGGCGCCGGACAGGGGAATTTGCGGCCGGAAAAACGGTATTCGATGCGTTCTGCCACACTGGCGGATTTGGACTGACGGCCGCCCGGCATGGGGCGAAGTCTGTCGTGGGCATTGACATTGATGCCGCTTCCATCCGCCGCGCCGAGGAAAACGCCGCAGTGAACCAGCTGCAGGATGTCACGCGGTTTGTGGCCGCCAACGCATTCGACTGGCTGCGCCAGGAGAGCGAAAAGGGACCGCAATATGACTTGGGGATTTTGGACCCGCCGGCATTCACGAAGTCGAAAGACGCTGTGGCGGGGGCTGTGCGCGGCTATAAGGAAATCAATCTCCGCGGCATCAAGCTGCTCAAGCCGGGCGGGCTTTTGGTCACCTCCAGCTGTTCGTATCACCTGTCAGAAGCGCAGTTCATCGAGGTCGTGCGGGACGCCGCCAAAGACGCCAAGCGGGTGGTCAAGATCCTCGAGATCCGGGGCCAGGGGATGGACCATCCCATGCTGCCGGGACTGCCGGAATCCCGGTATCTCAAATGTTTCATTTGCGCCGTAAGCTAATTGTCAATAGTCTGGGTTTTGTTAATCGAACCTTAACAAGGGCTTAAGCCGCTCATAATGTGCTGGTGGCATGATAAAGCTAAGGAAAATACCGTTGACGCCCCGAAGGCGGCAGAAGGAGCTTTATCATGTCATCTGACTCTAGTGATTTCCAGTTCGCTCTCGACCATGCCAAACTTAAACGGCTGCATTGGAAGATCTGGTTTTTGTCGGCGATGGGGGTGTTTCTCGATGGGTTTGACCTCTTTATTATTGGGGTGGCCCTGCCGCTGATCTCCCACCAGATGCACATGACAAAGACGGGACTGGGTCTCGTAGGAGCGGCTGCCCCTTTAGGAGCCATGATTGGCGCTTTTGCCTTGGGCCGTTTTACCGATAAGCTGGGTCGAAAAGCCATGTACTTTTTTGACCTGCTTTTTTTTGTCGTATTTACCGGACTGTCGTCCCTGTCCTGGGGGGCCGCTTCCCTGCTGATCTTCCGGTTTCTGCTGGGCATCGGGATCGGAGCCGACTATCCCATCAGCTCCACCTACGTGTCAGAGCTCATGCCCAAGAAAATCCGGGGCCGGATGCTCTCGTCGGCGTTTAGCTTCCAGGCTTTAGGGGCATTGTTCGGGGCAGCGGTCGGACTCGCCATTCTCATGTTGGACCCCGCTCCCGATGCGTGGCGCTTCATGCTGGCCATAGGGGTCGTGCCCGCCATCATCGTGCTGATCTTGCGGACGACCGTCCCCGAGAGCCCACGCTGGCAGATGGAGCACGGGGAGGCGGAGAAAGCCCGGACGTCGGCTGAAGAATTGACGGGGCAGACGATTACCTCCCAACCGGTTCAAAAGAGTTCTCTAAAATACAAAGACCTCTTCGGACCGGAGTACCTGAAGCGGACTATTTTGGTGACGGTGCCATGGTTCCTGATGGACATTGGCCTGTACGGCATTGGCATTTTCACTCCGACAATCCTATCCGTGATGGCCTTTGCGGGGCACGGCAATTTCATCCACAAAGATATTCTCTCAACCCAGGGCGCCATCCTCCTGGATGTGTTCCTGGTGATAGGGTTCGCCTTGAGCATTGGACTGATTGAGCGGGTCGGGCGGATCCGCCTGCAGCTGATCGGATTCAGCGGGATGGCCGTGGCCATGGCTATTCTGGCCATTGTCGGGGTCCCCAAAGGAGTGTCGGGGTCCGCCACGCTTTTGATTTTCGGCGGCTTTGCCCTGTTCAACCTCAGTGTGAATATGGGCCCGAATGCTACTACGTGGATTCTGCCGGCGGAAGTATTTCCCACCAGTCTCCGCGCCTCCGGTCACGGGCTGGCCGCGGCTTCCGGAAAATTCGGGGCAGCCGTGGGAATTTTCCTCCTGCCGGTTCTTGAACAGGCGCTGGGATTGGGACTGACCCTGGGCATGATTGCCGCGGCATCGTTTGTGGGGCTGCTGATTACCTGGCTGTTCGGCTATGAAACGGCGGGACAGTCCCTGGAAGAGGCGGGGGGCAGCGGGGGGGAAAATGGTCCCCAGACACACCAGGTGACCGCGTAAACCCGGCAGAGGCAACAGACAAGGCCTCCCGCCTGCAGGCGGGAGGCCTTGTCTGTTGGGACGCTGTGCTCAGTGGCTGCAGGAGTTGGCTGCGCCCGCTTCGTCTTTGGTCCGGAATGAATGGCCGCAACCGCAGGAAGAAGCCGCGTTGGGGTTGTTGATAGCAAACCCGCCACCCATCATGGAATTGACATAGTCCACTTCAATCCCGTCCAGATAGGGAGCGCTTAGGGGATCGATGACCACTTTGACCCCGTTGAATTCAAAAATGCTGTCATCATCCTGGGCTGCGTCCAGCGCCATGCCATAGCTGAAGCCGCTGCACCCGCCTTTGCTCACGTAAATGCGCAGGGCCAGGTCGGCATGATCTTTCGATGCCATAAATTCTTTCACCTTGTCGACCGCCTCATCAATATGAACC
>JAKAAS010000482.1 GCA_021802225.1 Bacillota bacterium | reverse complement strand
TGTGGCCATTGTATCACGCGCCATCCGAGAAGTTCACACCCAAATCGCGTTAAGCTTTTCGGCCATCACCCGGTATTCTTGAAAGCGGGTATGGTACAAGGTCTGGTCTGGGCCAGGGTCCCGCGTGACCCGCACATTCAGGGGAAGCACCGCCGGCCGCCCACGAAGAGCCCAGTACGCCAGCCATGCAGCCCCAACAGCCGCGCCGGGATCTTCCACCACGGTCACCCGGCTCCTAAACACATCGGCCAACATTTGCATCCACAACCCGCTTAGCGCCCCGCCGCCCGTGGCCACCATTTGCTCAAGCGGCGTCTGCTGGGCAGGCTGCATCATCATCCAGGCATGGTAGAGACTGAACACCACGCCCTCCATAACAGCCCTCACTAAGTCTCCCGACGTATGGACAGGCCGCAGTCCCATAAACGTTCCTTGCGCGGCCGCATTCATCAGCGGCGCACGCTCTCCCTGCAAATAGGGAAAGAATAACAGGCCCTGACTCCCAGCCGGGCTCGTCAAAGCCAGCTGGTCCAGATCTTTGTAGGAAAGTGACGGGGCCAAGGCATCGCGGTACCAGCGCAGTGACAGGGCGGCAGACTGAGTGACGGCCATCCAGTGCCACATCTGCGGAACCGCGTGACAGAAGGCATGAACCGAAGGGTGAGGGGGCACGGAAAATCCGCCTCGCGGCCAAAAGACCACCCCGGAAGTTCCCAGCGATATTCCCAGTTCGCGTTCGCTAGCCAGCCCGGTCCCCACTGCGCTGGCCTCTTGATCTCCAGCCCCGGCAGCTACAGGGAGGCCCAGCAGTTGTTCTGGTGCCCGAGTCAGGCTCCCCACGACCGTGGCGGACTCCACTGCACCCGCCCACCACTCCGGCAAGATGGCCAAGTCCTTCATCCACGAAGTGGCCCACTGCCGGTGTTCCACGTCGAATAGATACGTTCCTGAGGCATCGGTCACCTCAGACACAAACGTCCCTGTGACCTGATTGCGCACCCAGTCTTTCGCCACTGCCACCCGCTGAATTTGGGCAAACACAGCGGGTTCGTGGTCTTGCAGCCACAGCAGGCGCAGCAGGGAAAAGTTCGCGAGGGGTTTGTTGCCCGTCATGCGCAGCAGCGCCTCCAATCCGAATCTGTGCTCGAGGGCCGCACCGTAAGAAGCCGCGCGGGTGTCGGACCACAACATCGCCGGCCGCAGCGGGTGTCCTTGGCCGTCCGACACCACGGTTGTGTGCATTTGCCCCGTAAACCCAATTCCCACAAACCGGACCGGCAAATGGCCCTCCACTAACTGCTGCAAAACCTCGTCATAGGCCTTCAGCCAATCCTGCGGGTGCTGTTCCTGCCAACCTGGCGCCGGGCTCTGTGTCGGATAGGCAGAAAACGCACTGCGCAGCACAACTCCGCGTGTATCGACCACCACGCCTTTCATGCCCTGAGTGCCGACATCTAGTCCAATATAGGCATCTTCCACTGCCCCACCTCCGCATGCTTTCTCCAGGCTTGCTGTTCTTGGTGAAGAATACCTGCACGCCCTGGCATCCTAAGTAAAAAACCTCCCCACTCCATCCTGAGAGTGTCACTGTCTTGCGGAGGCATGGATCTCACAAGGTTCGCCGGTGAGAGGGCCGCTCCCGCGCTATTGACCTACGGGGCGCCCCGCCCCCTCTCACCGCTGCAGATCCATGTCCCACTGTCCGTGCTGTTCTGCGCGGCACGCTGCCAGACGTGCGGGTTATGGCCCCATTCTCATTTCTTGCCTTTCGTGTTGAGACACGGGCATGCAGACACTGCATCCCGGCCGCACCAGCCACCTTTGCGGGCATATGAGCACGTGGGTCCCGATTGGCAAGGTACGCACGCGACTCATAATTTCTCAGCAGTTAGCAGCAGTTGCAACCTGTCCAGCATCTCGGCGTGCCACGGGTCACCCCCGCCTAGCGCACGCCTAAAATCAACTCATTAACCAATTGGTCCAGCTTCTCATAGGCATATCCATGCTGACCCCACCGCTTCCTGTCCTCTGCCGACCGGATCACCGTCTCGTCCGCATTCATCCGCTCTATCGCCTGCAACATCTCCTGTATGTCAGGATCGCGGGCGAATTGTTGCGCACGGTCCCGGTAAATCAGATAACTGCGCATGCACCCAGCGGCAAAATCCCAGACACCTGCGTAATCCTCGGTGCGGTAGGGGTGGGCGTCAAAGTGGCGCGGCCCCGCATAATGGCTGTCCTCCAAGAGTTTGACGAGGTAAAAAGCGCCTTTGAGATCATCTGAGCCAAACCGCAAGTCCTGATCGAACCGTCCGATGCGCTGGTCGTTCAGGTCAATATGGAACAGTTTGCCGGCGTCGATAGCCTGCGCGACTTCATGGACCGGGTTGAGGCCCGCCATTTTGGCATGAGCTAGTTCGGGATTGACGCCCACCAGTTCGGGGTGGTCCAAGGTTTGAATAAACGCCAGCATGGCGCCCGTGGAAGGCAGGTAAATGTCGCTGCGCGGCTCATTAGGCTTGGCTTCCAGTGCAATCTTCATATCATAATGATGCCCCCTGATGTATGACGTCAGGGCGTTGAGGCTATCTCGGTAATGGGAAAATGCCTGGCGCGGGTCCCGGGCTGCATCCGTTTCGGATCCTTCCCGGCCACCCCACAGCACAAAAATTCTGGCACCCAGCTGCACACCGAGGTCAATAGCCCGCTGGGCTTTCTCTATGGCGTACGTGCGGACGGGCTTCGCGGACGAGGTCAGCGCCCCGTCTTTGAAAACCGGGTCATAAAACAGATTGACTGTCACCATCGGGACAGCCATGTGGTAATCCGACAGAGCTGCTTGGAACTGCTTGACAATGCGGTCACGCTCCGCTAGGCCCGCATCTTCC
>JAKAAS010000481.1 GCA_021802225.1 Bacillota bacterium | reverse complement strand
CTACTGGGCGGAAACCGTCCATAGATTAGGGTAGAGAAATGTAGTAATGGGGTTATAGGTTGACACGGTGCCGTGAATGTCATCCGCGTGCTCGTTGACTGTCGGCGTGTACGGCAGAAACAGGACCGGAAGCTGGTGCGCTGTATAGCTGAGATAGGCGTCAAGCGCAGTCTGAATCTGCTGGGGCGAACCCGGGGCATACGAATGCATAATCAGCTGATTCATGGTGGGGCTGTCGTAGCCGCCTTGGTTGGCTCCGGCGCCCGACAGGTAGAAGCTGCCCCCCGTAGGGTAATAATCCGGCTCGTAAGTCCAACTGCTGGTGCCCCAAAATGCCATATCCCACTTTTGCGGGTCGGATTGTTGCGCCGTGCTCAGAACCTGGTCAAAAGGCCCAGGCTGCAGGGAAATCTGCACCCCCTCGGCCGCCCAGTCCTGTTTGACCAGCTGCACGATATTGGCGGCGCTGCTGCTGCCCGACACGTAGAGCAGGGTAAAGGACAGTTTCACGCCTTTTTTCTCCATCACCCCGTTATTCATCCGCCAGCCGTGTTTTTCCAGCAGGGCTTTTCCCGCTTGGGGATTGAAGGGGTAGATCAGCTGGGGAAGATGGTGGTCATAAAAGACTGTGCGCGGCTCGGAGGGGATCGGGTCATTTTCCGTCACGCCCTGATTATGAAAGAAGGCTTGGATCATCGCGGGCTGGTCGATGCCCATTTCGAGCGCCTGGCGGATGTACAGTTTCTGAAACACAGGACCTAGCCCACCCGGTGCCTTAGCATTGTAGTCTGGCTGCAGAAAGGTAAATCCGAATTGGTATGGAGTGGTCATGCGGTCTGATGTCAGCTGCTTGCGTGCTTTCCATTCCGAGGTGGGAAGATAGCCGACATCGATAATGCCCTTGCGCAACCCTAAAAACTCCGTGGCCGCGGAGCTCTGGTACTGGAAAATGACCTTGCGCAGGGCGGATTTATGGCCGTCGTAGCCCAAGTTGGGAGTGAATGACCAGAAGTCATTGGGCTTCATCTGGTCAAACTGGTAGGGTCCGTCGACCACTTGATACACGGCTTGCTGCGGGGAATTGGCGACGGACAGAATGTACTTGAGCTCGGCGGTCATATTTTTGGGGTCTTTGTTCCAGACGGAGGCCGGCACAGGCACTATCTGCGCCAAGCCGTTATGAATAAACCAGTTGGGGTTGGAGGGCGTATTGAGAGTGACCACCACCGTATCGGGACCTTGGGCTTCTACTGAGGTCCAGCGCGTGGGCACGCCTCCCGACCCGGCACCCCCGTATCCCCAGGGAAGATTGGCGGCTCCTGTGCTGGCAGCCTTTAAAATGTCCCAGGTGAAGACGACATCCTTGGCAGTCACAGGACGTCCATTGCTCCAGTGCCATTTCTTGTTGAGGGTGATGACGTAGCGCGTGCCCGCCGCATTATAGGTCACAGACTGTGCCAGCGAGCGCTGGTAGTCGATCCCGTCTGTCCGGGAAATATGGATCAGGGGCACGTACATCATGACGTTCATCTGAAAGTTTGAGTCGCCGTAGTCCGCGCTCGAAATAACGGGGAACCACCAGCTTGGCTGCACCTGGACCGGCAGCGCCACTACGGCGGTTGTGGAAGGGCTCGCGGCTTTTGGGGCGCTGGCGGTGCCGCACCCTGTGACCAACGCAGCCAGGGCCAAAGACGTCATCCACAGAACTTTTCGGGGGAGACCAGTCGCGATACGCAATCAAAACCCTCCTTATAATTTAAGAGTGAGACGTGCACACTGGCTCTCGCCATGCAGACCACGAGGGTGCAACCGGAACCTCAAACACGTGGCGACAACAGTTCGCGCCACCATGCTTTCCGATACTATTCGCACTAGTGGTGTCGAATTCCTGCCTAGCGGTCGAATTTTGCAATAAATTTATGGTTTTTTTGTCGAATTGACCATGGCCCGGTCAGAGTTCCGGAGGAGACGGCGGGATCTGGCTTAGCCGCATATGGCGGGCCGGCAACATTTCCTGATACACTAAGGAAAATTCCCGAGCACTGTCTCAGATTCGCTGGCCGCGTGAAAAAAAGGAGAGGGCCCATGCTGGAAGGACTTTACGCACCCAATACACCCACGTTGATTGGAGACCTGGGTGTGCGTCATCCCACGACAGAACAAGCACTGCGCCAGACGGGAGAAGACTGGCTGGCGGGAGGCGTTGACGCGGTTATCGTGATTTCCCCGCACTTTGTGACCCGCGGGGGGTTCGGATTGGTGGCTCAGGCGCCTTTACAGCAGCTGTACGATTTTTCCGGTTTCCCCGAAGAGTTTTACCGGGTGGGCTACCGTCCGCAGGGGGCTAAAGACGTGGCCGTACAACTTGCGGCCCTGTGCGCCGCAGAAAACATTCCGGCGGAAGTCACGGAGCAGTGGGGGTTGGACCATGGCGCGTGGTCGCCCTTGCTGCATGTGTTCCCGCAAGCGTCGGTCCCTGTGCTGCCCATTTCCATCTGTCCTGAATTGGGGGCAGGGGCCCACGAGAGCTTGGGAAGGATGATTCGCAAACTGAGCCGCTCCCGATCCCTAATCGTGATGGCGACTGGCTCCATTATTCACCGGCTGGACCTCTGGGCGCCGGACGCCAGATCTCTCCCGGATTCTGCCAGGAGCTATCTGGCCGCCGCGCGGGAAAGCTTCGGCGAGGGCCAATGGCAGTCCCTGTGGAATGCCCCCGATGCCTGGCGCCGGGCCGCTGCGCCTGAAGGAGGGGAATTGCCTCTGCGTGTCTTGGCGGGAGCCTTTCCGTCCTTCCAGGCGCAGATATTAGCCGAGGAGGAAGAGTTTGAGGCAGTGTCCCTAACGACGGTGCGGTTTCTAGACGCCTAAGGGGCCGGCTGGCTCTTTGTAG
>JAKAAS010000480.1 GCA_021802225.1 Bacillota bacterium | reverse complement strand
AAAAACAAATGGAAAATCCCCGCCGCGCAAATCCTCTGGGAAGACTAAAACCGGAAAGGCGCGGCGGGCAGTTGTGCTGCCGGAGCCGTCTATTGTGGAAGAAGTGCCGGGAATGGCTGAGGAATGGAAGAAATTTTACCGGGTGTTCATGGCAGGGTGGGACGGGTAATTCGGCGAGAGACATGATGGCAGGCCCGCCGGCTGCTTATCCGTTGGGACCTTCATTCTCAGCCTGACATCATGATTGTTCGAAAGATATAGTACAACTGTCTGGTGTATCCCCTGAGAATAATGAGGGGAACCGTCTCTCAAGGCGGGGCTTAGGGTGACGGCGAGCACCCACGGACCTTTATGTCATAATTCAGCAGACTCATTGGTCTGGGGAGGACAAGTAATGGAAGTGCCCGGGCAGGAACCGAACTGGGAGGAGATTGTGGGCAGAGGCTGGGACCTTCACACGACCCCTGACAGCATGCTTTCCTACTATGAGGGAATTGTTGAGAGGTTCCCTGACAGCGCGAGGGCATACTTCGAGTACGGTAACGCACTCGATTTTGCTGAGAAGGAAAGCGAAGCCATCGTATGCTACCACAAGGCTCTGAAATTGGGATTGGAACCGCCGCTGAGGGTGTTCGCCTTCATCCAGTTAGGCAGTTCCTACCGCAATATCGGCCGCAGTGTTTCTGCTATTTCTGCCCTCGAAGAAGCTCTCGCTCTCGCGCCGGGAGATGGGGCGGTTAGGATTTTTTACTGTTTGGCGCTATATAGCGCCGGGGAACCAGTCCATGCACTGAAAGCGGCTCTGTCGTATATCTTGCAGGACGCGGACAGCGCCACTCAGAAACGGTATGGTGAAGTGCTGCGAAGATATCTCAGCGACTTGGCCTGAAACCGCAGGATGTCGGGGGGCAAAATTTGTTGAGGCAATGATGGCCTGCCTTGATCTTTGGAGAAGGATGGAGCAAAATTGCTCCTTGGAAAATAAGAAAGCAGAGCAAAGGAAGTGGCGGGCACCGTGTCTCAGTGTGGCATTGCATGGCAGAGGGTCCGGCGCACCGCACTGGGGCACCTGCGGCTTCTCCGGATGCAAGTGGCTTGGCGGCATAAAAATGCTCATAATCTCACCTTGCCCTTTAATGTCTTTCCGCTGGACCGGGTCACTGTGGGGCGAAACACCTACGGCCCACTGGAAATTCACACATGGGGAGCGCCTGTGGAGAAACTCACTATCGGAGCCTATGTATCGATTGCCCGCGGAGTGCAGTTTGTCTTGGGAGGAAACCATGATTATAAGCGGCTTTCCACTTATCCGGTGGAAACCATGGTGCTGCATCAAAAGCCTTTTGAGGCGCTTTCCAAGGGACCGATTCAGGTGGGCGATGATGTATGGCTCGGAATGGACGCCATGATATTGTCGGGCGTGACCATTGGCCAAGGGGCCGTAGTGGCGGCCAAAAGTGTTGTCACCAAAAGCGTTCCGCCCTATGCTATTGTTGCGGGAAATCCGGCTGCGGTCATCCGTTACCGCTTTCCCGATAACGTGATCAGCCAGTTGCTGACTATCGATTACAGCCAAATCGACGAAGCTGTGATACGCGCCCACTCATCTTTGTTTGTTGACCCCCTGACCGAGGACACTGCGGCGCAATTGGACCGCCTGCCTAAGAGGCCGCCGCCACTTACCTAGTCGGGGCAGGCAAGGGCTAGGTCTGCAGAAGCTTGGTGCGCGGATCAGAGCTGCGCTGTGGCGGCAGGCGCAACCCGACCGGGGCCTGTTGCTGCCGTGTCTGACTTGGAAAGAGGAAAACAAGCCGAATGCATGGCGCGGGTTTTTCGGGCTAGGGAGGGCACACCGTGCAGCGAATTATCGTGATTGGACCGAGCGGCGCCGGCAAGTCCACGCTGGCGTGTGAGCTTCACCGCCTTACCAGCATTCCCCTCGTGCATTTGGATCACGCGTTTTGGCATCCACACTGGCAGGAAACGAACCGGGATGAGTGGCGGCGGGCTCAGGAAAATATGGTTGCCGGCCCTACATGGATTATTGATGGGACCTATGTGTCCACACTAGAAATTCGCCTGCGGGCCGCCGACACTGTATTGTTTTTGGATTTTCCTAGACGCATCTGTCTGTGGCGCGCCGTGAAACGCTGGGCCCGCTACCGCGGCACGACCCGCCCGGACATGGGAGAAGACTGCCCGGAGAAAATGGATAGGGAGTTCCTTGGCTGGATCTGGCGCTGGAACCAGAACGAGCGTCCCCAGGTCATGAAAAAATTAGGCGGCGTGTCCCTGGGAACACAAGTGGTGAGAATCCGCACTCCAAGGCAGGCAGCACGCTTCCTCCAGAGTATTGAGGAGACACGGGAGAATTCAGCACGGATGCGCTAAGGAAGTTCTAGACATCTTGTCATGTGCTCCTTGCGGATAATCGGCGGAGACTTTTGGCTGCCCTCCGGGTGCCCGTGCGGGATAAGATAGCCTGTTCTTGTCGGGGAATGCGGTGTGCGGCAATTCTCCCGGTATTAGACCGTGCGCGCCTATTGTGCAGCTTTTCGGGTGGGGAGTTTGAGGCTCTCGAACGGTTCAATTCGCAACTGTGGGCCCTGTCAGATGCAGTCCTTGGCCCCAGTGAAAGTAGATGGTGGTCTCCAGCACCTCGTAGGGCCGGCCATCTTGCACGCAGTGCTCTGTCAAGTGGAGTTTTCGGGGGTGATGCTCCGGCCCTATCCAGAGGGTGAACACCATCGACGTGATGATTTGCTGCGCCGGACTGACGGACTTTCCAGCACTGAGACTCTCAAGCAGCCGCACCCCTTGTTTGTCGAGCGTGGCACTCACCCCTTGGGTCTCGTGCCCCCGAACCAGTTGCCCGGAGACGGGATGCACATTTA
>JAKAAS010000479.1 GCA_021802225.1 Bacillota bacterium | reverse complement strand
CGGTCCCTACCTCTGGCTTTGCCAACGGGTCAGAATGTCGGCAGCTTGGATTAAGATCTGCTGTTCCCCTGGCGTATGGGCCTGCTGAGTCGCCCACACCTGCAGGTGATGGGCCGTGTCTGCCCACGTGAGTTGCTGGGGGGTGGGGGGAGTCGCATGGGGAGGGCCCACGGCCAGGGCCCGGTCGACAGCCGCCCAATCCACGACCATGGTGGGAAATTCCGTGGCGACTTGAGCCCAGAGACGCGGTGAGGTCCGGTAGGCTCCGTGAAGATTGGCTAACAATTGGTGACGTGGTCGACCCTCCACCGTAATCGTGGCTAAAAGTTGTGCACAATTTCCGCGCCAGCGGACAAAGGCCATGATTTCGTTCCTCCTCGTATAAAGATATTGACACTAAGTGTCAGAGAAGAGAGTTGGCGTATCCCGGAGACTGACCCAAATGCCGGGAGACGGGTGGCGTCCGCCACCCCGCCTTCTCCGGATGCCCGACGATGTCGGATTAGTGTTCCTTCATCAAGGCATGCTGCATGCGATAGCTCTCCCCCTCGAAGATGAGTAAATGGCCATGATGAGCCAGACGATCGATCATCGCGGCGGTCATTTGATCATCGGTAAACACCGTTCCCCACTTGGAGAACTCCAAATTAGTGGTCAGGATGAGACTCCGCCGTTCATAACTGTCCGACACGACGCGAAAGAGCAACTGTGCTCCGGCGCGATCAATGGGCAGATATCCCCATTCATCGAGGATCAAGAGGTCGGCCCGCTGTAATTCCATAAAAAACCGTTCTAAGATGCCCGCCCGAAAAGCCTCGGTGAGGCGGACAACCAGACTGGTCACAGTAAAAAACCGCACGGTTTGACCCCGTTCACAGGCGGCCATCCCGAGAGCTATAGCCAGATGGGATTTGCCTAATCCCACGCCTCCGTAAAACACCAGATTCCGATGATCGCGGATAAAGGCACCCTGGTCCAGGTCCTCCCATGTCAGGGTACGGGGTAAGTGCGCGACGGACCGTTCAAACTCGGCCAAGGTTTTGTGGGCCGGAAAGCCGGCCCGAGATAAGAGACGGGCTCGCCGTCCGATCTCCCGATTCGCGAGTTCTGCCGCCATGACTTGCTCCAAAAACAGCTCTTGGAGAGGACTGGCCTGTTCACACCACTGCACGGCGGTCTGACTCCAGGAGAGTCGTTTGCAATAGCCGGCCACCGTCTCCCGGCGCTCGCGCCGGGTTTTCGAAACCATCATGAGGAGGTCCTCCTTCCTGTCAAAAAGATGTCAAAGGGCTGAAGATCCACCTCACTGCCCACCAGATCGGCAGGAGCCAGGGCCATGCGTTGAGCCAGGGCCACAATGTCGTCCGTTTTCATCCGCCCCCGCTGAGCAGCTTCTTCGAGAGCACGGACGGCATGATCAAAGCCCCAAGTGTCCGTACACTGGGCCAAGCCTTGGAGGGCTGCCTTCAAATCCGCCCGAATCGCGGTGTCTAACACGCCCCGGACAGATTCGGGCAATCCAGATCGCAGCGGACTATTACGCCAGGCCCCCGGATTTTCGGCGACGCGGTGCACGGTCGTCCGGTAATCGGTGGAGTCGGAGCGCTGGGGACCATAGATGCGATCATGGCCAGTCACCGGGCGGCCATTGGCCGCCAAGGGTTCCACGGAATGGGCTCCGACTCGGACAATCAGGGTTTGCCGGGCATACTCCGGCGCCGAGGAATACCAGTGTTGACCCTCGAGACAAAATCGTCCTTGCTGATCGGTTCGCACTTGTGTATAACGATAGGGAGCGAAGGCCTGCGGGGGAAGCGCTCGCAATGCTTCGCGGTCTGTTTGGAATAAGGCCAGGATCGGCACGCCTTTTTTGTAGTGGGACCGTGTCCAATGCTGCTCACTCTGGCCCAGAAGATCCCGATTCTGGGCCAGCAGATTGTCCACAACAGGGACAGGGACCAAGAGATTGCGACGAAAGTAGCCGACTTTGTTCTCGACGTTGCCTTTCTCATGCCCTGCATAAGGATTACAAAACGTGGTCTCTAATCCATAGTGGGCCTGAAATCGGGCAAACAGCTCGGTGAGGCGAATGATCTCACCCAGGCGCCGTCCGACCCCACTGGCATTATCAAACACCACGCGCTGCGGGGCTCCGCCGATGTGGGTGAAGAGATCCGTCAACCCTTGGGTCACACATTCCGCATTCTCGCCGCGAAACAGCTGTACATAGCCCGCATTGCTATAGGGAAACGTCAGACAGAGGTAGTGAATCCGCACGACGCGCCCCTTTTCGATGATATCGGCTTGGCCAAAATCCCCCTGAGCCTCGCCCGGATGCCAGGTTAATTCCAAGGTCCCGGTCACCGGCACCCGACGGTGCCGAGTCTGGATATAGCGGCAGACCGTACGATAAGACACGGCACGATCCGGAAATTCCTCCCCCAGGCGGTCAAAAATGCGCTGAGCCGTATGGCGTTGCTTGTACCATTGTTGCTGATCCTCATCGAGCCACCGATCAATGGTGGCCTGATAGGGATCCAGTTTGGAACCCCGGCCTCGTTTGACAGGCATCTGGGGAGAAAAATCCTGTTGCTCAACATATTTGCGCACGGTTTTGCGATCGAGCCCGAGTTGGGCGGCAATCGCGGAGACACTCCACCCTTGCGCTTGCCATTGCTTGATTTGTTGAATCCTGGACATCGTCAACACCTTTCTGATGAATCCTCCTCTCGGTGGGGGTGTGGAACCCCCTATTGAGTATCCGAGAAGGGTGCAGACAGTGGCAATTCTTAATGGCCAAAGTGGGGAATTCTTAATGGCCAAACTGGGGAAAAACGATGGCCAAACTGTCCATTTTTATTTGGCCATATACAGACGAAATGGGCGGCATCTAATG
>JAKAAS010000478.1 GCA_021802225.1 Bacillota bacterium | reverse complement strand
CGTGCCGTCCAAAGTGCTGCATGCGGGCGGCAAGATGATTCCGGTCAATGCCCAGACGTCCTGAGAGGCCATAGGGGACACAGCGGCAGAATAGGGGATGCCCCCACCCAGTAGCCGCTTTGGGGGTCTCTAGGTGGTTGACCATGAGCCCACGGCGGGGTTCACAAATAGAGAATGATAATAATGTCAACTGGTCGCGCTGCTGGTTCCAAAAACCACGAAGAGCGGTGGAGCAAACGCACTTAGCGGAAAAATCCAGGAATAGTCGACTGTTTCTGGATTTCCGGATTCCCGCGATATCTTAGGACAGATAAACCTGGAGATCCGCATAGCATTCTGTTAACTTAGAGGCACCAGCGTCCAGAGGCATCTTGACAGAGGGATGGAGATGGCAAACTCTACCAGCACTATCGGACGAAGAGGATGAGCCGACTATTCCATTCAGGATCCTGGTCCGTGCCCCGGCCCCGCTTACCCGCTCCAGGACTGAACCCGCTAAAATAGGCATCATCGAGTTCGAGCCGCCTAATTGATACCGGGCATTGCGCTCCTTCATGGTGTGTTGAATTTTATGATGCAACAGCCATGTCGTCGCATAGCGCAAGTGACACTGTCCCTACTCCCTGAGCTATCTGGGAATGTATGTAATTTTATAGGACCGGACGATAGGCGCGACCAACGGGGAGCGGCGGGCTATCCGTAGGGAGAATTTGTGGTCTCGTGGGGGGCAAGCGATCTGCGGGGTCGTGAGCGCGGCGCATGCTTGACAGCAGTGGGCATGGCGGCTTGCTACTTTGTATTTTAACGGCATATTTTTTTTGCTTGTCTGCTATATCTGCAGTAAGGAGCAGGGGATGGGCCTCAGGCCGCGCTCGACTAGTGGGGGCAATTTGCTGAGGCAGCAGTGAGAGGAGCGATGGGGATGACTCTGCGCCAATTAGAATTCCTGATCGGGATTGCAGATCTGGAAGCATCTCTGCTTGCGCTGAATATTTCTGGGTGACCCAGCCAGCCGTGACCAACCAGATTCTGCAGCTGGAAGAAGAATTGTCGGCCCCACTCTTGATCCGTGGCGTCCGTGGCGCCACGCTGACAGAAAGCGGCAAGAAGTGTGTCCTCCAGAGGCCCGGAAAGTGCTGCAAGAGGTCAAGCGGATTCCCGTGAGCATTGCAGAAGCGAGAAATGCGGTTGCGGGACAGATTATTCTGGGAGTGAGTCCACTGTCGCCCGTGTCCATTCACCATTTCCCGAGGATTTACCGGCCATTTCACAGGGCCTTTCCTGAGGTCCGCATTGAAGTGCTGGAAAACGAGGCTCTCCACCTGGCCGACCAGGTGAGAAAAAGCCAAGTGGATTTAGCTCTGACACCCCTTCCCCTGTTTACCACCAAGGTGCAGTTTGAACCGCCGTGGAGCGAGGAACTGTGGCCATTTCCAGTTCGGACAAAAATCTCGGAGACCCCGTCCCCATGGTGTCGCTGCGCGATAGCGATTTTGTGTTTATGAAGCAGCCAGGAGGGATTGCTATGCGACAAAAAGCCCGCCGTCAAGACGCCCGCGTGGGCCAAACCTTGTGGTGCAAAGACCACGGCGTTTACACTGCGGTGACCGTCACGGCTGTGACGCCGAGTCCTAAAGGCCTCAAGGTTCACTATCACGAGGCGGACGGACGCCCTGGCAAATGCTTGCTAGAAGCCTTGTACTACCGTATTGAGTGACCCGTCACCAGCGGGCGGAGTGCCTGTCCTGCGCTGGCGACGAGTGATGTTACGGTGAAGACTCATGAATCAGTGTGCCGCGCTGTACGGGCACACTCGTCCACCCTAGCTGCCTGGCCATCAGATAGCGCCGATAGCCATGCTGCAGCAGATATTCGGGTGGTTCCTCGATGCGCTGCACCACCACCGGCTCATCCCTGACAGCCAAGTTTTTACCGGTTGATTGGATTTTTTGCGGCAGGACACCGGGTTCGGCTGTGGTCTCGGCGCCATGGGCGCGGCGCGCCCGGTGGGTCTCGGAAGCGTCGGCAGCGATTCAAGGATTTCTCGACGGAGAAAACGCATGAACGCCAGACCATGCCCGATTCGCCCACCAAGAGCGAATCGGGACAGTGTGATTCGCGACGCTCTCCCGAATTTATGGTTCGGCGGTTGCTGTCAGGCTGCAAATCGGCAACGGCGGAATGCGGCGGCGAAAGTCGCGCACGGCGCGGATCAGAGCGCGCCAGACCAGGTCATGGTGTGCCGAGCCCCAATGGCTCAAACGCCACAACGCATGCGTGCGGTACGCTTTCAGCGTATTGGCTCGCCACTCGCGGGCTTTGCCCGCGGTTTCCATAACCCACCCGGCGACATTCAACCAATAATACGCCCACGCAAAGACCCGGAGCATCCGATCCCACCGTTCCGGAGTGCTCAGACTCACGGCATCCAGATGAAATCCTTCATACTGATCATTCTTCTTGATCTCTAAAGCCCTCTTTTGGTGGTAAACCGTTGGCCATACGCCGCGATAAGGCGTCCCGGCTCCCAATTCTTCAGCCCCGCCGACACCACGAGATCCCAGGGATCCGGATAGCCTGGTTCCCCGTACGCGATGACACGGCACGGGTAGGCATCCTTCCCGTAACGACGCCCGTAGCGCACGGTGGGCAACTCCTTCAACACCGGACGCTCGAGGGCATAACCATACAGCGGGCGCCAGCGCCCGTCCGACTGGACCCAGACGGAGCCCTTCGTGCGAATCACCCAATCCCATCCTAAAGTATCCAAGGCCCAGAAGAGCTCGACCGCCGCAAAACCTCGGTCGGCCAACAAAATGGGATGGCCTGTGGGGGGAGTGCATTGCGCCACGCGCTGACACAGATCCCATTCAATCGCCCGCATCCGATCCTTTAAGCAGTCTT
>JAKAAS010000477.1:2628-2908 GCA_021802225.1 Bacillota bacterium | reverse complement strand
AAGATAGCTGGGTGTGGACAAGGGCGGCCGTGAGGCCCAAGGCTCCAAGCATCACCGCCAAATTGACTCCCTGGGTGGCCGCGAGGGATACGAGACCTGCAAACTGAATGTAGATGATGAGCACGATGGTGGTCAGTCCCAAACTGAATGCCAGAGGCCATCCCCATAGGGCGCGGAAAAAGAGCGCGGCAAAGAGCGCATTGGACATTGCGAAAATAGGAAACGTCACCCCGATGATCACACCGGACAGGCGTTGCACGCTCTTGCCAAACCCCTTGCC
>JAKAAS010000477.1:0-2618 GCA_021802225.1 Bacillota bacterium | reverse complement strand
GAACGGCATGAGCAAGGCGACAGAAATGGATAGCAGCGCGACAGAAATGCCAAACCACACCGCTGAAATCCCTACTTCATAGCCCGTGTCGATTTCCACGACAATGCACGAAGAAGTCCATAAGGCGGTTACTAAAACAAAAGTGCTCCACCCGGACAGGCGGTGGCCGCCATTAAAGAATCCTGCCGTGCCTTGACGCCGCCGGGATGCATAACCTAAGCCCAGCATTAGTACCGTGTATCCGATGAGCGCAGTGGCAAGCATATGGCACCTCCAATACTAGTAATGCTATATACTTACTCATATATTGTGCCTAAAATCAAGGGCAGTACGCGGGAGATGCCGAATTTCTCCGGAGGGCGCGGGGAGAAGTCGGCCGGCCGTCTCGACTTTCACTGCTCGGTGCTATAAAATAACGCATATTGGTGTCCGCTGCTTCCGTCGTTGTCCCTGTTCTGGTGAGGGAGATGATGCCTGGTGAATGATGATGAACGGGCGTGCATACGCAGCCGCTTAGATCGCGCTATCCGGTTCAGTGTTAGGGATGCGGCAGGACTGTGGCCGCCCAAGAGGTTGTTCCGGCGCCAGCGCCGGTGGGCAGGGCGCAGTTTGACATTGCATCTTCAAGAGATTCTTGCGTCCGTCCATCCCCAGTGCATCGTCATCCGGCCCAATGCGAATTTATGGGAGGGCTGGGTGGCGAACCCGCTGCCGGAAACGCCAGCCCAGTGGCGCTTTTTGATTGCTGCGCGGCTTGGGCATCTGCAGTGGGACAACCACCGCGAACAATGGGCTGTCCAGCCCCTGTGGTCTGTGCGGATGGTCTGCCGAGATCCTCAGATTGCCGCTACTGTTTATACCCCGAATGCTATTCAGACCATTAGGTGGAATGCTGAAGATCACGTCTGGAGCGAGGCTCCTGATCAACCGTGGGCAGGGAGCGCTGTCATATCCTCCTTGCAGCAGGCGGTTGCGGCTCAGTGGCTGGACCCAGCTTTTGTGCTGGACTGGCGGCACGGACGGTCGCGAACATGGAGACTGGCGGCATTTTTTGTCAGCCGGAGCCTCATGGTGGCCCTTGCTCTTCGCAGCGCCTTTCATCGGGGACTGTAAGCATGCGCCTGCCGGCGGTCTTGAGGCCTCCCTGCCGTTTGCCAACGGCAACACGGTTCGGACGCCCGACCTGATTGGGAAATTGCGGGAGAATTGCTAGCGGGCAGCAGCTTGCTGGCGGCCGTATAGAGCGTGGAAAGGCTACCCGGCAGTGACGAAACCGCCGAGCGATGCGTTCCGGCATCCCTGGTTTCCGGTTGTGGGGGTGAGAAAGCCTCTACGCGGTGGGTCCGGCAATCGCCGACTCATGCACGCGCAATAGGGTGGCAGCCAACAGCGACCATCCCACATACGTGCGTACTTTCTGTTGGAGGATCGCGGTTCCACCAGACCGCGGCGCGATGGGAGAGGGCATATTCGTCCGGGCTGGCATACGCCGCAAGGTCACAGACTGGGGGGTTCTATTAGAAATCGCCCGCCGCGCGAGGGCCATATGCAGGCGCTGCGGCGCAGGGGATCCATCGAGAAGTTTTCTCATCCAGACCATGACCATCTCAGTGACCGAGGGGTAACGCCGCAAAATACTGCGCACCCGCTCTTTAGGAAAATTCGCGACACCACGTGAGTACCCCTCTGCCTGGAGCAAAAAGGCATTCATCATCACCGCTGTTCCAGCCTGCACGGCCTGCAACCGAATTTGGTGTCCATCCTCGGCGTTGGCATGGACCACTGCATTCCAGGTTTTAGAGGGTACACTCACGCGCAACGTGTCGGGATGGCTGCTAGCGACCCATTCCGTACATAAAATAGCCCGTCCGGATTCTTCAAGAGACGCTACTGCCCAAAAAGCTGCATTCTGATATTCTTGGGCCCGGAGATGAGATTCAGCTTCCACAGAAAAACGCAAAGAATCATGGGCAGCATTCATACGGTAACTATTCAGTGTTGCTACAGAAATGTCGGCCATCATTTCATTCCCCCGTTGTCGCATTTTGTCTGTCGGGCTTTGGGATTGCGCAGATGCCCAAGGCTAGTGCCGGCTGTCGCACGGAGCGAAATATGCGGTCCGGAGAGGGTCCAGACTCCCCTCGCCCCCAGCTGTCCAGCTGCCTTACTCCGCTATTCTCCTCTAACGAAGACGGAAAAACACCATATATTGATCTTGTGCCGTCGCGATATCCATAGGTACTGATTAGCCTAGCCCTTGCACCGCGTCCGCGCTCTCTTTCATCTGCGGGTGTGCCCCGCGTGGGGCATGGCCGATCTCCTTTTATGGTAAGTGTCCCTCACGAAGGCGGCAATAGGACATAAGGACATATATTTGGAGAAAAGGGTCCCAGTGCCCTGTCCAGGTGTTCCGACTGCCATGATCCACGTCAGCTGCCGTCCGTGCCGTGTGTGGCTGTGCCGGCGAAGATCCGGTGATACAAGTCGGCGCCGTAACTTGTCTGCAAGGGCGCGCCTTCAAGTATCTTGTAAGTTCGCTCTCCCCCCTCTTGTCTCTGTGCCCTCAGAAATAAGACGGTGTCCCGTCCTTGATTATAAAAATGTTGTGCGAACTCATA
>JAKAAS010000476.1 GCA_021802225.1 Bacillota bacterium | reverse complement strand
AAGTCACAATAGACAAAAGCCCAGGGACGGCCACAGGCGGTCAGCGTGCGGGTTAGAATATCCGCCCGTTGCCAGAAGACCTCCGGGCGGTAGACCCCCGTCAGGGCGTCGTAATCGGCCCGGCGTTCGAGCGGCTTCACTAGTCGGGTCAGGACCAACAAGCGGATCGTGAACAAGAGGACCATAGTCAGGCCCCAGTTCATCAGCGTGGTCACAAGCAGAGACCCCCGCCACGGTGCAGGGATACAGGCTAGTCGATCCCACACGACTAGCCCGGTGACCAGCGTATAAGCCCCGGCAATGGGGAGAATCACCCGTCGCAGATGGACCCACGCGGGCGATCCGCGCTGAAACCGTCGTCGTTCCATATCTTTGATGATATTCGACAAAGCGGCAGGAATTTCCTGCTAAAATTTGAGTCGGTTGACGACTAATTGCAGTGATGTTTTGTCAAGAAATTCTAGTCGGACCGGTTCCCCAGCAGGAATTCTTGCTGCCGATCGCGAATCGTTGGGTATCATTACAGGTCTCATTATGGTAAAGGGGTAGCTAATGATTACGACTTATACCGTTCCGGGTTGGATCAGTTGGAAAACATTCCAGACGCAGCCCGCCGCCGCGCTCTGGACAGGTCACGGCACGATTGAAGATCCGTGGATTATTGCCCCGGCGGACGATATCTGGGGATGGTTTGCGTGCGAGACTCCAGCCCGCCGATATCCTCATACCGTTGCGATGACACTAGAGTACACCCAGAGTCATCATGCACTGATGACGACGGTCACGGTCACGTCGGAGCCAATCACACCTCAGGCAAAAATAGGCGTGGACTAATATAGCTCTCTCCTTCTGCAAAGTTTTACACCCCTGGAGAGCAGGAGTTCACCGCGTGAACCGCGAACTCTTCCGGTAGTCTACCAAGGAGATGATATGATGCCCTATCATTACAATCCCAGTGGCTACCTTCGCAAGAAAGGTGAGAAGTGGCAGGCGTGCGTGGACTATCCAGACCCCGACCGTCCCGGCAAGCGCAAAAGGCATACGAAGAATGCTCCGACAAAGAAGGAAGCACAAGCTCTACTCACTGCCATGATGGCGGAGCATCAAGCGCAGCCGCAGTGGCGGAAGCCCACAGAGGTCACGCTCAGCGACTTTCTCCATCAATGGTTAGACGAGGTCGTCGACGCCAGTCAAGCCGCGCCCAAAACCAAGGAAGGCAAACATACCGGTGTCCAGCACATCTTGGACTTTATGGATGGCCATAACCCCCAATTAACGGCGTTGACCCCGCGCGACATCCAGCACCTCATTAAAGTGATGACCACCCGGCAGCACCGGGGCGGCAAACCGTATGCGAGCCGGACGATTCGGGACGTATACAATGTGCTCCACGCGGCCTTGCGGACGGCGGTCTCATGGGACCTCTTGGCCAAAAATCCTGCCGACGCCGTGACTCCGCCCAAGGTGACCTATCAGCACCGGCAACCCCTCGTCAGCGATGTCGAGTCGCATGACCAGTTGACACGATTCTTGGCCGCCGCGGCTATCGAAGGCCAATATATGCTTTGGGTCATCCTCGTCAGTGGGGGTCTGCGGTTGGGGGAAGCATTGGCCTTGACATGGAGTGACGTAGACTGGGACCGCCGAGTCCTCTACGTGCAGAAATCCCAACGGATGACCGGCGCGGGCCCTACCAAAAACACCACAAGCCGCCGCATGATTGCCTGCCCGCCGTCCGTGATGGCGTTGTTGCAGGAACACCGTGACCGTCAAAATGCCGACCGGAAAGCCCAAGGCAAGAACTGGCAAGAGCACCATCTAATCTTTGCCAGCGAACGTGGGACCCCACTAGACACCGCCAATGCCCGCCGCACCTTCCGGCGCATCCTCACACGGGCGGAACTCCCCGAGTCCATTACCCCGCACAGCCTGCGCCACACGTACGCCACCGAGATGTTGGAGTCCGGCGTCCATTTGAAAATTGTGCAGGAACAGCTGGGACATGCCTCCATCCAAACGACGGCCGACTTGTATATGCACCTCACTGGCCGGGTGAATACCGTCGCAGCGGAGGCCATGGAAACGATTTTACAAAGCCTCAAGCTCGGCGACGGTGTGGTGGGGAGCCCCCGCCAATCCTCAGTTCAGGGCCCCCGCAAAGATACGCAGACAGGCCGCAGTAGAGACGCAAAGTGACGCAGAGTGACCCCAAGAGACCTCACGAGATGGGGCGGCGCAAATCCCGCAAACCCGCATGGTTGAGCCAAAAATGGCGGTCTCATGGGATTTTGGGGAGACACGCAAAAACGCCCCTGTAGCGCTTCGGGAGCAGGAGGTCGCAGGTTCAAATCCTGTCTCTCCGACCATACTATTTTAGATAGAGCAAGGATTCAGAGTTTAAGGCAGTCAATCCACTAGGCCGCAGAACCCGCAAAGATACGTGAAGGAGTCTAAGATAGTATCCTATAGGTAAGAGTAATATGCCGAGGTCTTCTTCTCAAAATGAGAATGGAGATGGCGGTTAAAAATATTTTACGAATGAAGGAACCTAGGAGTGCGATTCACGGTGTATAGGTGAGGATATGCTTCGTGGGAAAGGCGATTACGCGCGAAGTTATGTATACTTGAAATATTCCACAGACTTACCAATAGATAAATATTATACCCTATATTCTTAAGCCACTATCCTATTCCTTAAAAATAACGATAATTAAAAAAGTATAACACAATCCGAGCCAACAATTCAAAAGAACGTCATCACGAGCTTTTTGCGCTGTGGTTCTTTTTCGTCCTGTGGATAACCTATGAGAGGGTTTCATACTCGATTTTTTCGCCTGCCGATTCCTTTTCCAGGAGGTTGATCGCACCGTTCTGCGACGCATGACGCTTTCCGGGTACACCAAGACCCACT
>JAKAAS010000475.1 GCA_021802225.1 Bacillota bacterium | reverse complement strand
AAAAATTCGGCCCCAAACTGCAAGCAGAAACGTGCCTAGAACAGCTCCCGGACCGCGATGGTATTCACGCGCTCCCGTCCTACCGAAACGAGGACCAAGGGGACATTGACGAGCTCTGTAATCCGCTCCAGAAAGGCTAACGCTTCTTTCGGCAGATCTTCGAGACGTCTGGCCTGGCTGATTTTTCCTTTCCAGCCGGGAAAGGTTTCGTACACCGGCTCGACCTCCGCCAGGACCTCGACACTGTCTGGCAGTTCGTGAATCAGCTCACCGTGGTAGCGGTAGCCGATGCCAATTTTGACTTCGGGAAGGTCGTCGAGCACATCAAGGCGCGTGACGGCCAAGCCCGTCAGCCCATTGACACGCACCGCATGGCGCAGGACCACGGTGTCAAGCCAGCCAATGCGGCGCGGCCGTCCTGTGGTCGTGCCGTATTCATGTCCCCGCTCGCGCAAGTCAGCACCGGTCTGGTCTGTCAGCTCGCTGGGAAAGGGGCCGTCTCCGACTCGGCTGGTGTATGCTTTGACCACTCCGTAGACCTGGTTGATCTTGGTGGGGCCAACCCCGGCGCCAATGCAGGCGCCGCCCGCAATCGGGTGGGAGGACGTGACAAAGGGATACGTGCCGTGGTCGATATCGAGCATGGTTCCCTGCGCGCTTTCAAAGAGGACCCGTTCCTTGTTATCAATCGCGTCATTGATGACGACAGAGGTATTGGCAATGTACGGGCGCATGCGTTCTCCATAGGACAGGTAGAGCTGCAGCAGCTCGTCGTAATCAAAGGGCTCGACATCGTACGCTTTGGAGAGGATGCGGTTCTTCTCGTCCAGGATCCGCTTCAGGCGTGTAGCAAACTGGGCGGGATAGAGCAGGTCGATAACCCGCAGACCGGTTCGTGCCGCCTTATCCATATACGCTGGCCCAATTCCCCTCAAGGTTGTCCCCAGCTTGTTCACACCCAGCCGATCTTCCGCCAAAGCGTCCATGCGGGTGTGGTAAGGCATGATCAGGTGCGCCTCGGACGAAATGCGCAGACGGTCAGTCTGAATCCCGCGGCGGTGCAGGTAGTCTATTTCCTCGAACAGCACGCGCGGGTCAATGACCACGCCATTGGCAATCACACACAAGGTATCAGGGTACAAAATCCCCGAGGGGATCAAGTGGAGCCGATATTCTTCATCCCCCACCACAACCGTGTGCCCGGCATTGTTCCCGCCCTGATGACGCACGACCACGTTGGCCTGCTGCGCCAGATAATCAATCACTTTGCCTTTTCCTTCATCGCCCCATTGGGTGCCCACCACGACCACTGCTGACATCTCTCTCGTCCCTTCTTGACTGTAATCCCTCAAACCTCTACAGACGTCGTGTTGAAGAATTTGCCGATATCCCGCTTAAAAAGCAAGTTGACCGTCCCGGTGGGGCCGTTGCGCTGTTTGGCAACGATCAACTCCGTAATATCAGGAGTCGCTGACTCCTTAGTGTAATAGTCTTCCCGGTACAGGAATGCCACTATGTCGGCGTCTTGTTCGATAGCTCCGGATTCTCTGAGATCGGACAGCATAGGACGCTTGTCCGTGCGGCTCTCCACCGCCCGAGACAGTTGGGAAAGGGCCATGACCGGCACATCCAATTCGCGCGCCAAGGCTTTCAGCGAGCGGGAGATGTCGGAAATTTCCTGCTGGCGGTTTTCTGATCGGCGTCCCGACATCAGCTGCATGTAATCAATGATGACGAGCCCGATGTTGTGCTGCACTTTCATTTGCCGCGCCTTGGCCCGCAACTCCAGCGCCGTGATGCCAGGGGTGTCGTCGATGAAGATGGGCGCTTCCCCCAGCCTGCCCAAGGCATGGCTCACCACCGCCCACATGTTGTCATCCATCTCCCCCGTGCGCAGACGCTGCGCCGGCAGTTCCGACTCTGCGCTCAACAGCCGCAGAGCCAGTTGCTCGCGTGACATTTCCAAGCTGAAGAGGGCCACCGGGGTATGGTCGTGCAGCGCGACGTAACGCGCAAGGTTGAGACAGAGCATCGTCTTGCCCATCGAGGGGCGCGCGGCGATGATGATGAGATCTGACCGCTGCAAGCCAGCCGTCATACGGTCCAAGTCATGAAACCCGGTAGGCAGTCCGACCAGTTTCCCTTTGTTGGCATAAAGCACCTCGAGGCGGGTAAACGTCTCGAGCAGCACCTGGTGGAGGCTGACGTAGTCGCGCTGTCCGCTTTGCGCCAGCGCAAACAAATCCTTCTGGGCCCGGTCCAGAAGATCCTGAGCGGGCAGTTCATTCTGGTAGGCGTCCGTCACCAGTTTGGTGGACACGGAGATAATGCGCCGGATCACCGCCGACTCTTTGACGATCCGCGCATAGTATTCCACGTGGGCGGCAGTGGGAACCGAGGAGGCCAGTTCCATCAGATAGGCCAGCCCCCCCGCCGCCTCCAACTGCCCCTGCTGGCGCAGTTCGTCGCCGAGCACCACCACATCGAGCGGCTTGGCCTGATTAAACAGACTCATCGCCGCCTCGAAGATGGCGCGGTGCGGTTCATGATAAAAGTCCGCCGGCTGCAAAATCTCAATAGCCTTGGAGGCGGCATCGGGATGGATCAGCATCGCCCCCAGCACGGAGACTTCCGCATCCGGGCTGTGCGGGGGCGTCCGCATTGCTTCTAGGCTCACACTAGCACCTCAGCTAACACTTCTTCTACCGTTTTCACAAAGATAATCCGCATGTCGTGAATTCCCGGCGGCACATCTCCCGCATTATCGTGCGGCACCAGCACAGTGGTTAAGCCGATCTGGCGGGCGCCAAAGATTTTTTCGGGAATCCCCCCGACAGGCTTCACCCGTCCCGACAGCGACAGTTCCCCGGTCATCGCCACCGTGGGCCGGATCGGTGTCTGGGTCAGCGCGCTGTAC
>JAKAAS010000474.1 GCA_021802225.1 Bacillota bacterium | reverse complement strand
CGTGACGTTAATCTTTGATGAGCTCGATGCGGGATTGGGGGGAGAAAGCGCTGCCCGTGTCGGCGCGTTGCTGCGGGAACTGGGACGGAGCCGGCAGGTTGTCGCCATCAGCCACCAACCGTCGGTTGCGACCCAGGCGGCAGACCAGTGGCTGGTGGTCCGCATGGCGGAAGACTCTATGGTCCGCTCGGTAGTGAAGCGGGTTCGGGGGGCGGAGAGGGAAAGGGAGATTGCGCGGATGCTCAGTGGCCATGCGGACTTCGTGGCCCTGGAGCATGCAAGGCATCTCTTAAGCGAGGGGGAAGAGGGTGACTAGCACTATAGTGCAATGGCTGGACCATGGCAACCGCATCCTGATTGGCGCGCTTACGGCAGCGCTTACCGCCCAGCTGTTGAAGTTTCTGATCTACGCGGCCAGCCGCCGGCGTCCCCGCTACGAGCGCCTCTTCGGCGCGGGAGGCATGCCCTCTTCGCATTCGGCCATGGTGGCGGCGCTGGTATTCTCCATAGCCTCCCGGTATGGGTGGAAGTCGCCCGGGTTTGCGATCAGCTGTGTTTTCGGCCTGATTGTGCTCTATGATGCCATGAGTGTCCGCCGGACCGTAGGGTTGCAGTCGCGCTATCTGAACCGCTTGTCCCGGTCAGATGATTATCCTGATGAGACGCAGTCGCTGCCGGAATTTGTGGGGCACACCCCGGCTGAAGTGATTGCTGGCACACTGTGGGGTTTGATGATCAGTCGGATCTTTTATTAAACAGCACCAAGCAAGGAGCGTATGATGCGGGTACTCATTGCAAGTCTGCCGATTGGCACGGGGCATGACATTGCCGCGCGTGCCCTCGCGGAGGCCTGCCTGCAGCGGGGGATGACGGTAGAGTTTTCGGAACATCTGGTGGGCCGGGCCCGGATAGAAACCGGTCTCTATTTTTGGGCCTTGAAGTATCTGCCCAGGCAGTATGGCACGGTCTTTCGCTGGGAGGACCGGACGGGGTTCCACTGGGAAACCCACCGCCGCCACTGGATGCAGGTCGGCACGGAAATACTTTCCCACGTGTATGACCTGTATGAGCCTGATGTTATATTGGCGACACACCCGTTTGCTTTAAATGCCTGGGCGGGGGTCAAAGAAAAGCGGCAGGCATTTAAACTGGTGGCGGTTCTCACAGACTTGTCGGTACACCGCTTTTGGTACGAGCCTTTGGCGGACGCCTATACGGTGTGGTTCCCGGAACAGGTGAAAGACTTAACGCGGTTTGGGATAGATAGCAAGACAGTTTGGCAGACGGGCATCCCCATCCGGTCATCCTTTCGGGACCCCGCATGGGAACTGCCCCTGTACTCCAAGGACCCGATTGTCCTGTTGGGAGGAGGGCTGGGCATGGGTCCGTACTACCGAATTTTAAAGAGATTGGCGGCCCTCGACTATCCGGTTGTCGCCGTCTGCGGACACAACGAGCGCCTGCACTGGCAACTGGACCAGCGGAGCTGGCCCGATACGGTCAGCATTGTCGGCTACGTGGAAAAAATGCCGCTGCTGCTGCGGCATGCCCGCCTGGTTGTGGGAAAACCGGGTGGTGTGACGGCTGCGGAAGTGGCACAATCCCAGGTGCCGTGGATCCTGAGCCACTGGATCACCGGTCAAGAAGAGGCCAACCGCGACCGGCTCGTCGGCCACGACATGGCCGTGCGGGGAGACAAGGATCGCCTCGACGCCTGGGCGCGCACTCTCCTTCCAGAAGAATCCCCCGCCAGGCGGAAAATTATGCAGGCACAAGACAATTGGGCGCGTCCTCACGCCGCCCAGGATATTGCCCTGCGCTTGCAGGAATTGTAAAAACATTCCCGGACCAAAAAATTCTTCCCCTCTTGTGGAATTCGGTCGCCTGTCTGCGCCAGACAGCGGCTGTTCTTATTTTGCGCTGGATGCGGAGACAGGGTCTGGGGATATTCCCGGGCATGAATTGCACTCATTTCCGGGACCTTAATAGGGTGAGAGGAACGGGGAGGTGAAAGGCATGGGACAGCGCTTCTGGACGAGAAGGCGGGTCATCGGCTTGGTGGGGGCAGCACTGACAGTGGCCGCGGGTTTGTCCAAACCGGTGCAGAAACTGGCGGCCTTGCCGGATGCCGTGATGGTGCCGCAGGGGCAAAGAATCACTGTGCCGTGGAGTTCGTGGATTTCCCTGTCTGCGGCTCCGGCCGATCCTGTCAGCATTTCCGGGAATGCGGCGAGCATTCACGGGCTCAGCCCGGGGCGGTTTATCATCCGCACGAGGCTTTTGGGGTGGCTCCCTTGGAGGCAAGTGCCGGTCGAGGTCACGAAACCCCTGTATGAAGTGCCAGGGGGCGAATCTATGGGCGTACTGGTCAACACCAAGGGCCTGGTGGTGACCCAGTATGCTCCCATCCTCACCCGCGGCCGCTGGACCGACCCAGCGGAGCTGGCGGGCATTGACAAAGGAGACATCATTGTTCAAATCAATCACCGTCCCGTTTATGCCGACAGCGCCCTGGAACGGGCGGTTCAGAGCGCTGGGCGCAAGCACCAGGATGTTGAACTAGGGGTCCAGGGCAGTCGGAGCTTTCATATCCGCCGCGTGCGGCCCATCTGGTCCAATCAGCATTTCCGCTGGCAAATCGGCGTGCTGGTGCAAGATGGGGCGAGCGGGGTGGGCACTTTAACCTTCTATAATCCCGGGACCCTGCAGTATGCCGCTTTGGGACACAGCATCACCGACGGGCTGACCCGCGCACCGGTGGAGGTGCACTCAGGACGGGTAACCGGTGCTGATATCGTGGGGGTCATCTCCGGGACCCCAAATACCCCGGGCCAAAAAATTGGCGTCCTCACCACCGGCGCGGACGTTCAGGGGACCGTGATACACAACGGGGTGTTTGGCATTACAGGACATTTAAAC
>JAKAAS010000473.1 GCA_021802225.1 Bacillota bacterium | reverse complement strand
CCTTGGTACCGTGTCGCGGTCTGTGGTATAATAACTTCGTCAAAAATGCTGGCGTAGCTCAATTGGCAGAGCAACTGATTTGTAATCAGTAGGTTGAAGGTTCAAGTCCTTTCGCCAGCTCCACTCGAAAGCATTATACCGCAAGCGATTGCGGGTTTTTTATTTTGCGGAAGAACCGGCCAAAACCCCTTTCATCAACACTTTCATCAACACGAGCGGAAAACACCCTGTTAACACGGGCCGATGACAAGGCATTGGATGCACAATATTCTGCGTGATCCCCTCAAGGGGAGAAGAGTGGGAAAGGCCGGAAGACTGGCGGGATCGACAGGCTGCTGTGGATGATCTGTGGATGAATTAAAAAAGAGGGCGCGGGGAGTGAATCCGCGCCGAACAAAGCAAAGCAGTGATCCCTCGTGAAGTGCCAAGTCCATTGGCACACATAAAGTATAGCACAGATTGAGCTGTGGGACTGATTAGGTTGAAAACCTTGCCCAAGTATACTTTTATTCACTCTCACTGCTAAGATAGCCCGCATCACGCATGGCTAAGGGCAAAGCCTGCCAAAACGGCGGCAATATGTGTTCCACCATGTCTTTTATTTCGGCAACCCATTGGGGTATTTCCCGAGAATCTGGTTGGGCTATAAGCGGTTCTACTAGAGGATTATTCCCTAGCGCCGGGGGAATGGGTTGACGCGGGATGACACTACGTTTGTGTTTCGATGCATTGTTCAACTGAGAAATCCGTTGGCCGCCGCTCGTGTCAATTGCCTTTAATGTATGAATAAGTTCCGGACTGAGTTTGGTGGCGGTGTTGGCTCCTATGAGTCCTTTCTGAGAGTCAAACAGTTGGCGGAAGGAAGCAGGGTGATAGTTCCCAGCCTTTTGAGGGTATTCAATCAACCAGACCGCATGGGCCAAGTTGTCGAGTGCAGAGTGCATGAGCCCTTGAGCCCCATCAACAATTCCCCATAAGACCATATGTTTGGGCAGTTCTTCATACCCGTACGTTACAGTTTCACCTTGCCACGATTCGTAGAGTTTGATTCCGGATATCGCATGGACGCTTTTAGCGTAGGCGCTCCATATGGTTAACAACATGTTCCAATGTACTTCATCTGTTTTAGCGGGAGCTTGCAGCAAGATCGGACTCAAACGTCGTAATGCTTGCAGAGTATCTTCATCCAAGGTAAACCACGAATGAATCAACGATGACCAATTAGTCATTAATGGTCTTTCCTTTCATTATTGGTCTCAAAATCCTAAAAAGTGCAGAAACTACATCCCTAACCGAAACAGTGATTACTAGCGCGTGTTAGTACTCGACACCCCTCAAACATACCATGATACGGAAAAATGTGGGAGACATTGCCGGAGATGATACAAAAGATACGCAATTCTTGTTACGTATTGGGACACGATATGCTTTAATCGTAGCCTTGAAGGCCGGCATAAATAAGATGCTGCTCTTATCCCCTATTGGTATCCCCGACTCTACCCATCAATGGCTAGCCGTCACGACTTATAGTTCCCCCGTCTTTTGATCTGCCGAACACTCACAAATTTTGTCTGACCCTCCGAACACACCCCCGTCCGTGTCCAAAACTTTGTATAATGAAAATTATGACGGTGTCGGTAAAAATGTTCCGTCTCTGACGGGGAGCTAAGGAGTTTGACGCATTCGTGACGATTTATGATCTCTTAGACGACTATCGCCGGACGTCTTTCACAACCCGAGACCAGGGCACTCAATTTGAACGGCTCATTCAAGCCTTCTTGCAAACCGATCCCCTCTACCGCGAGAAATTTTCCCGGGTCTGGCTGTGGCAAGACTGGCCGGGGCGCCAGAATCGCCCGGATACGGGGATTGACCTGGTGGCCGCACAAGCCGACACTGACGATGTATGGGCCGTCCAATGCAAATTCTGGGATCATCGGATCGCCAAAGAAGACCTGGATTCGTTTTTCACCGCCTCGGGCAAACGGCCCTTTACGCAACGCCTCATTGTCGCCACCGCGGAATTGAGCCAGCATGCCCAAGAAGCGTTCGAAGACCAATGGACCCATGTCCATACCCTCACCCTGGACGACTTGGACCGCAGTGCGATTGACTGGAGTGCATTCTCCTGGCGGGATCCGGCCCGACTCCAGCGTCGGCAGCCGAAAACACCCCGGCCGCATCAAGACCGGGCCATTGCCGCCGTCTTGGAAGGATTCCAAACGGCGGACCGCGGGCAGTTGATTATGGCCTGTGGCACCGGCAAAACCCTCACCGGCCTCCATATTGCCGAAGCGCTGGTGCCGCCAGAAGGAGGCACCGTGTTGGTGCTGACCCCCTCTATTGCCTTAGTCTCTCAAACCTTGCGCGAATGGACTGCCGAAGCCCACCGGACCTTGCATGCCTATGCGGTCTGTTCCGATGTGCATGTGGGGCAGCATGATGAAGATTTGCGCCCCAGTGACTTGGCGGTTCCGGCCACCACGGACCCGGAACGGCTCAGTACCGCCATTCACCGCAGCCGGACTCGGGATGCCCTTACGGTCATTTTCTCCACCTATCAGTCGATTGCGGTGATCAGTCAGGCTCAACACGATTACGGCTTGCCCGCATTCACGGTGGTCATTAGCGATGAAGCCCACCGCACGGTGGGATCCTCTCAAAAGACTGCCACGGGATCCCCCCAATCCTATTTCACCATGGTGCATGACGATCGGTTTGTGCAGGCCCAGAAACGCCTGTATATGACGGCGACGCCCCGAATTTATGCGGAAACCAGCAAACGGAAAGCGGCAGACAGTTCCGTGGTTCTGTATTCCATGGATGATGAAGCGGTCTTTGGCCCGGAGTTTCATCGACTCACCTTCTCCGAAGCGGTCGAGGCGGACATTCTGTCGGACTACAAGGTGATTATCCTGAC
>JAKAAS010000472.1 GCA_021802225.1 Bacillota bacterium | reverse complement strand
ATATCATGTCGAGCACCTTTCCGATTCAGAAGCACCAATTCCACAATCAGGAGAAGTGAAAGCAGCGTCATGGTAATCGTCCAGAGCAGAAAATCACCCACCACAATCCAGAGCATTACGGGCGTTTTTGGCAGAAGACCCCCCACAGATAATGTGCCGAGCATGGTCAAAACCAGAAGGAAAGCCCACGACGCCCAAGCGATGTCCACCATAAGAGACTGTACCCAGCGTGCTCCACAGTCTGGAGAAAAGGTCTCTCGATATAAATTCACCGCCCAGACCTCATCTGCCCTGGTTGGGAGCTGCGTATCGTGAACGAATAGTCCGAGAAGCGCCTCACCACCAGGGAACCAGATGAATTGACCCATCCAGAGTAGTCCCCCAAGCATCAGAAATAAAAAAAAGGTGCTCGACATGATATGCAGCCCGACCATAGTTGTCCAAGGCAATGTCTGTGGGTATAGATCAAGGATTGGGGGGATAATCTGGTGAGCTTTTCCTCAGTCCAGCAAGCCCGTCTGCACCTGAAACACCGATGGCAGGTGCGTGGGCGTCTTGATCCGTAGCTGCTTGTTGACGTTCATTCGTCCAAATACCACCTCAATGGCCGATGGGGCAACGCCGAACTCCCCTGCCAAAAACCGGACCATGTGATCGGTGGCGCGGCCATTCAGGAATCCATCAGGCAGCCCAGGTATCCAGCGGAAAATGAAAGCCCGCAGGGAATCCGGGGCGAACGTACTGATCCAGGGCGGCAAGTGCCTGTTTCACGGGTATGTGGCGCCCCTGCAAAAAGCCAAGCTGCGCACCGAGATCACACTCATAAAAGAACGCCTGCAATCCCATGGTGTCCACTAGAGACATAACCCCCGCAGGGCTGTCGCGCAACCAAGCCTCAAGATCATCACCCGTCACCATAATGTGGCGTGGAGCGTTGATCGTGGTCAATACCATCCAGTCGTTATTCTGCTTCAACATGCTTGCAAACCACCGTAACACACCGTTAGACCGTCAATAATAAGGATTCCGGCTCCTATCACCTCTTACCAACGGCACAGGCCCACAAAGTCCTTAACCGCCCAAGTCCAATTCGCCTGATCGGGGTTACGTGCGATGTGCGCCTGCCAGTTGGACAGAAACAAGGAAGGGTCCGCGTGGACGTGCATCACAACGGCCACGATCACGACAATTGCAGGCGCAGCAAAAAGAAGAAGGACAATGGACGAGAGCACCCGTCTACCATGGTAATAAAGCCAGCCGCAGAGCAGCAAGGACAGCAGCGGACTCAGAGCAAGCAGCACGGGAATGAAGGCCACAGAGCCAAGCGTGAACAGCAGGTCCAAAAGCCCCAGAGTATGCCCACTAAATGATGCACCGGATGATGATATGCGGTGTGAATTTCTCTGCTGACTATCCCGCCACTCGCGATCTCTCTGCTCGGAATATCTCCGGCTACTCGCCTCCCTTCGAGCGCGGTCTGCCTGATCATCCTTGGGGCTGCGCCACTCCCAATCGCTTCTCGGTATAGATGACATTGCCGCCCCCCCTTGCCAGAACCCAAATGTCACCATCGCCGTGGTATACCACTAGCATTCCTTCACGATGTCAAGGACAAGCACGCAATACCCTTAGTTAAAGTCACTCCCGTGTTCTGTGCTTATCCCTGAGCCTTTAATTGGCATATCCTTTCCTCCAATTGCCACATCTTCGGCATGGTGTATGGGCTGCATAACCTTATCGAGCGCATAATTATGTAGCTTATCCTTTATGGTGGGTGACTCTGGCGCGGACGGGGTCGGACTGGACGAACCACCAGGGGCACCGCCACTAGGCGCACTTGCAGGTGCGCTGGCAACCGGAGTACTCCCCTGTCCACCACCAGAAGGGGCGCTGACTGGAGCCGGAGCCGGGACGGCATTGGTCGGCACATCGGAACCGGACTCGCTCGCGCTCGATCCGGTGTCACCCTGCCCGCCTGTACCGGATGCCGGGGCATTGGATTCGGGAGCAGGCGCTTGTACGCCCTTGGCCGCTTGAGGTGTTCCGCCACCACTAGCCCCGCCACTGGCGGGCGCACTCGGAGCCGGTACAGCATTGCCCGTACCGACTCCCGATCCGGCACCACCGCCTGCCGACATAGCCCCCGCTTCTGGGGCGGCAACGCCTGCCGCTGCCCCTCCCCCACCACTGGCACCTGCAGCACCTGCAAGACTGCCACCGACCCCGGCAGTGCCGCCAGCACCACCGCCAGCACCCGCTGCTGCGGATAATCCACCTCCCGCAAGCCCGCCAGCCAGTCCGCCCGCCAGGGCCACCCCGCCCGCTCCTGCCGCCACCGTTCCACCGGCGATCATTCCACCTTCCTTGGCCAGTTCTCCGCCAGAAAAGGAGGATTGACCGCTCAACAAGCTGCTGGCTATGCTCGATGCCTTGCGCGGAAGCAGCGCAATGACGGCACCCAATATAAGCACCTCAAAGCCCGCCTGCAGGGGATTGGTGACATTCTCCAGTGTCGTTTGAATAATGGGTGCGAGGCTATAAGTCACCAGAAACGCCAGTGCAGTCAATATAAAAAGTCGTACACCCACATTCACCGCATAGTCGAAATACGTGCCTACATATTTGGACGTCCAGCGTAAACCGCCGCCGGCCAGCATGATCACGCCGAGAGCTATGACGAGATAGCTCTCGATTTCAACCATCAAGAACTCCAGCGCCATGACCAGAATACCAAGACCCGCCAACAAGCCAATGATTCCGCACAAAAGCGTATTCACCAGGAGCGCCACCGGGTTGCTGTTGGCAACGGTCTTGGCCGCAGAAGAGAAAGCCCCAGAGAAGTTTCCACTGAAAATATCGCTGAGGGTATTGCCCAGGTCGTGAGTAGCTGCGGCAACCGGGGCCAGCGCGATTCCAAGAAACGCCTGA
>JAKAAS010000471.1 GCA_021802225.1 Bacillota bacterium | reverse complement strand
GTATAGCAAATCTGCAAAATGGCCTGGAATGATGCAGGGCCTGCCGGGCCGCAGGGGGGGATTACTCCGGCTGGTTGTCTCCCCACCAGCGGCTGATGACCACCTTTTCTTCTGTATAAAACCGCAGGGCATCCATGCCGGTGGCGTGCAGGTCTCCGTAAAACGAATGCTTCCAGCCGGTGAATGGGAAGATCGCTACGGGTGCTGGCACGCCGATGTTGACCCCGACCATGCCCGCTTCGATATGGTCCCGGAAATAGCGGGCCGATGCTCCGGATTCCGTGTATATGGTGGCGGTATTCCCGAATTGCGACGCATTGGCCAGCTTGACAGCGCCGGTGAGATCCGGTGCCCGCATAAGACTGAGAACAGGTCCGAAAATTTCTTCGCGGGCGATGGTCATGCTGCTGCTGACCCCGTCAAACAGCGTCGGCCGCAGAAAAAAACCAGGCTGCTCTACAGGATTCTGCCGGCCGTCCTCTAGCAGCACAGCCCCTTCTTCGACCCCTTTTTGGATATAGCCGGCAATGCGCTCACGGCTTTCGGGGCGGATCACAGGCCCCATGTCACTGCCGGCATCGAGGCCAGGGCCGACTTGCCACTGGCGGATCGCCTCTCTGAGCGCGGGGACCAGGGTATCCGCCGCCGAGCCCACGGCGATAGCTACGGACCCAGCCAGACATCTTTCTCCGGCCGACCCGAAGGCGGATCCCATCAGGGCATCCACTGTCTTGGGAATGTGGGCATCGGGCATGATGATATGATAGTTTTTGGCCCCGCCTAAAGCCTGGACTCTCTTGCCTTGGGCCGCCGCTGTGCGGTAGATGTATTCGGCCACAGGCTGGGACCCGACAAATGACACCGCTTTGATATCAGGGTGCATAAGAATTTGGTCGACGGCGGATCTGCCTCCCAGGACCAGGTTCAGCACACCCGCGGGCAGACCGGCTTCGGCCCAGAGATCCATCATGAACAATGAAGTCAAAGGGGTGCGTTCAGAGGGTTTCAAAATGAAGGTATTGCCGCTTACCAGAGCGGGGGGAATCATCCACAGGGGCACCATGGCGGGGAAATTGAATGGGGTAATGCCTGCCACCACTCCCAAGGGAGTGCGGATCAGCATGGTGTCCACGCCGCGGGACACTCCCGCAAGCACTTCGCCTTTCAGTAGAGATGGAGCCGAAGCAGCCAGTTCGACCACTTCCATGGCGCGGGCGACTTCCAGCGTGGCATCCGGAAGAGTCTTGCCGTGTTCGGTTGTGACCGAGCGGGCGATGTCATTCCGGTGGCGATCCATCAACTCGTGAAACTTGAACATGACCCGGGCCCTTTGCAGCACCGGCGTGTCCGCCCACGGACCAAAAGCCGCAGAGGCTGTTTCCACCGCGAGGCTTAAGGCGTGTGCATCGTCGAGCGGCACTCTTCCCAGAATTTCCCCACTGGCAGGATTGACCACATTATCCCACTGGCTGGCCTCGGGAGTTACCGGCCGGCCGCCGATGACATGCATCAATGTTTCCATCCTATCGCTCTCCTTTGAATGGCGCCGGCATGGCGGATCTCCAGGCCCTTCACCCGGTACTGGGGATATTCTTTGGTCACGGCGCCAATTTTTTAAATCGTAGCAAAATCCGCGCATGCAGAGGTCTGACAGTTTGTATAATTATTGCAACAAGAACAGGACAGATTGTTGATAGGAGGGGGACGGATGGTTGTGCTGCGGGAGGTTCTGGCGCGCAATCTGTTTCAGTCGGCAGTGGTGACTGCAGGGCATAAGGGTCTCGACCGGCCGGTGCAGTGGGTCCATATTGGCGAGATTCCCAATATCGGCGACTTCTTGCGGGGAGGGGAACTGGTGCTCAGTACGGGAGTCGGGCTCACGACTCCGGAGCAGCGGCGCATGTTTGTTCAAGGCCTCGTGAAGGCAAAAGCTTCAGGGCTGGTGTTGGAACTGGGAGAATACTTCCCCCGGGTGCCGCAGGACCTTGTTGACACCGCCAATGCTCATGATTTGCCCCTCATTGTGTTTGCCCATCCCGTCCGGTTTCTCGACTTATCTCAGGAAGTGAACAGCCTGCTCCTTAGCCGGCACCACAGGATTCTCGAGGATCTCGACGACCTCTCAGGCCGCCTGCGCAAGGTTCTGCTGGCAACCATGGGACTGCCGGCTCTCTTTCAGACATCGTACGACGTGCTCAAGCAGCCGCTGGGTTACATTCCCCGGGACCCGGACCGTGACGCGGTGCAGTTCGGGTTATGGCCATTTCCCCTGCGCGCTTTTCGCCGTGATGCTCTGCACCCGCTCATCGAGAAGACCCCTGCCCCACACCTGCGCCAGACTATCAGCGTGTTCGGATATCCTGTAGGGGATGTGGTGATCTTGCTGTCCGCGGATTATCTGGATGAATATCTTTATTTGGCGCTGGACCGCATCACCACTGCGGCTGCCCAGGAAATTATCCGGGTTGAAACTTTGGAGAAACACCGCCGGCAAGAAGAAGCCGTTCTGCTGGAGCAGCTGTTTTTTGAAGACAATCCGCCCGCGGCGGTCCTGCAGCGCTGCCGCTCGCGTTACAATTTATCCGGCTCCCGAAGTTTCCGGGTAGGGGTCGTTCCGAAAGACGCCCGCGCTTCAGCAGCCAGTGCAGCCATGAACCGGCTGCCCGGCCTTTACACTACTGCCTGCCTCCAACAAACTGACCGGGATATTTGGCTCGTGATCGGGCGGTCTGCAGACATACTCAAACTGCCTGAGGCATTGGCCCATAGCTTTGGAGGGCGACAGTGCACCGTGGGGCTCTCTGCTCCGCATAACGACCCGGCGGAAATTCACACGTCGTTTGCCGAGGCCTATGACGCCTCACAGGTGGCCGGGCATGTCTGCGGGGCCCACCCCCAAAGCTATGAGAGGCTAGGCGCCTATCGGTGGCTTCT
>JAKAAS010000470.1 GCA_021802225.1 Bacillota bacterium | reverse complement strand
GACTCTCGATGTGGTGATGCCAGGCATGGATGGCATTGAGACCGTCAAGGCCATCAGGGCTTTGTGGGCAGGCCCCATTATTATGGTGTCGACCCAGACCCACGGAGGCGCCGACCAAACATGGCCGGCCTTGGAGGCGGGCGCCACGGACTTTGTGGGCAAGCCTGGCCCAGACAGCCCGCTGGAGGATGTGATGGATCAAATTATCACCAAGTTCGAGGCATGCCAAGCGCCTTGCCCGCCGCCGGGCCAGCACCGGGCCGGAGCCCAGGTGCCAAGGGTCCCGGCGCAGGCTGTGGTGGTCGGCGCTTCCACGGGAGGTCCGGCCGCTCTGGCGCGGGTGCTGAGACATGTGGAGGGAGCGCCCGGGGTGCCTCTGGTAATCATTCAGCACATGCCAGGGAGTTTTACCCCTTCCCTGGCCGCCCGCCTGGGAAAGATTCTTGGCCGCCCCGTGCAGGAATCGCCTCTGGCGCCTGCAAAAGTGCGGTGGGCTCCGGGTCTGGTGGTTCTAGCGCGCGGGGGTTACCATCTCCGGATGGATCCGACCGGGCTGTGGAGTGAGCAGGGGGTCCGCCTGCATGGCGTGATGCCGGCCATTGATGTGACGGCGGGAGATGGGGTGAGGGTGTTCGGCGCCGGATTGTGCATGGCCATCCTGACCGGGATGGGGGAGGATGGGGCGGACTCGGCCGCATTGTGCCGCCAGGCGGGCGGCACGGTGATGGTGCAAGATCCCGGGAGTGCGGTCGTCTGGGGGATGCCGCAAGCAGTGCTCAACAGGGGAGCGGCCAGCATGGTGGGCAGTCTTGAGGATATTGGGCGGTGGATAAACGAGGTGATGCACGATGGCCGCGGCATTTTTGGATCGGGAATGGAATGAATTTCTCAAGACCGTGGCCCGCCATCCCGATTTGGTGTGGGATCTTCAAGGATACAAAAGACCTCAGGTGGAGCGGCGCCTGCAGGGTTTTCTGATGCGGGAAGGGTACACGTCTTTGGCCAAACTGGCCCGGGATCTCGACGCCGAGCCAGCCCTGGCCCGCCGCATGAAAAATTTTGTGACGGTGCATGTCAGCGATTTTTTCCGGGACGGGGTGTACTGGGAGCGGTTGGAGGAAGCGGTGGCGCAAGCGCCGTGGAGAAATAACGCGCAGGTCTGGTCCGCAGGATGCTCGTGGGGAGCGGAACCCGCCACTGTATGGCTCATGGCCAGGAAGGCGGGCCGGCGGGCAGAAATTTGGGCCACGGACACGGACCTCCCGGTGCTGGAACAAGCCCAGACGCTGCACTTTCCTAAAGAAACCTGGACCACTGCGCTGGAGCCGTACCGGGCCTACGTGCAGGTGCAAGAGGACGGCAGCTGGTCTTTAGATGCCCGGGCCCGCCAGGACATCCGCTTTACGCACCACGACCTGTTGGCGAATCCGGCTGACCTCGGGCGCTTTGACCTGATCCTCTGCCGCCATGTGCTGATTTACTTTTCCCAGGAGGCCAAGCAGCAGGTTCTGGAGAATCTGGTCCGTTCTCTCAAAACCGGGGGCTATCTGTTTATCGGCGCAGCTGAAATGCTGCTGGAAGCCCGTGACGTGGGACTGGAGGCGGTGGCGCCGTCGCTGTTTCAAAAGAATGGCTAGGGGCGGCCTGGGCAACGGTGCGCAATGCCTCCGCTGAAGAAGTCAAAGAAGGCAGAAGACGGGTTACCGCTGGGCACAAGGCGGTGACCCGTCTTGTGATGTGAATCTTTCCCGGTGAAAAATGGCCGCTGCATCCGTACTGGGTAGGCAGATCTTGCTATACTCAGCAGGACGCAAGAGACCGGATTCCTGCGAGGGGCCGTTTTACAGTGTGACGGGGAATGATGCCCAATACCAGGGCCGCGCGAATGCCCGGGAGTGTGAGGGGAATGGACGAAGAGATGGTGGCGGCCCTGCAAGGAGTGTACCGTCCCCGAAAGATCAGAACTTTGCTCGTAGCCGAGTCGCCTTCCACGGCCGAACGGTTTTTCTACCTGGGCAACTCTCCGCTATTTCGCTATACCTATCTGGCTTTCCAGGATGTATTCGGAGTGCAGGCAGGCACTCCCAAAGAATTTTTGGCGTGGTTCCGGGACCACGGTTTCTTCCTGGACAATCTTGCGCAGCACAGCATCGGGCATTTGCCGCAGCCGGCCCGCCGGGCGGCGGCTATGCTCTGGGTCCCGTCATTGGCGGAGCGCCTGGCGATCTACCGGCCTAACAACCTTGTGGCGGTGATGAAGAGCCTCGAGCGGCCCGTGGCCCAAGCCATCGAGCTGGCAGATATTTCACTGGAACATATGGAGGTCCTCCCCTTTCCAGCGCGCAGTGTGCGCAACCAGTGGGCGTACCGGGAGCAGCTGGGGAACTTGGTGGGGGCATGGAGAGTTTAGTCTTTCGCCCAGGACAGCCTCCGTGTCATAATAGGGAAAAGCGGTGGCGCCAACGAACTGGACGCCATGCGCCGGAATATGACAGGAGGGCATTGGATGGGGATTGCGGGCCTGTGGGGCTTATTCAATGAAGTCGTCATGATTGCCAGTGCCACTGTAGTGGCATTCGGCTGGTATTTTATCCGTCATAAGCAGGTCGCCGTGCACCGCAAGTTTATGCTGGCTGGCTCGACTTTGGGGGCGGTATTTTTTGTCAGTTACCTTCTGAGCACGTTTTTGGTCGGGGATACGTATTTTGGAGGGCCCGCCAAATATAATGTTAGTTACCAGACGTTTCTTTTGATTCACATCCTGCTGGCCACTGCGGCGGCCGTGATGGGAGTCATCACGCTGCGCTATGCGCTGAAGGGAAGATTCCGGCAGCACCGGAAAATTGCGCCGTGGACCGCTACTTTTTGGTTTATTGCGGCGATTACCGGACTGGCGGTGTTTTTGCTGCTGTTTGTCATTTTCCCGCCAAGAGGTCA
>JAKAAS010000469.1 GCA_021802225.1 Bacillota bacterium | reverse complement strand
GACCACCTCGGCCGCTATTTTGAGTCGGCCGCCGCCCAGAATATTCATCTCCAGCCTGCTTTATGCGCAAACTGGTGGGAGGAGCGCAGTGACAGCGGCGATGATACCGTGAAAGAGATGATGGGGGAATTTATCGGCCAGGCGGCCCTTATCGGCCGCAAGACGGGACAGATGCACATGCTGCTGTCTTCGGATCCCTTGTCGCCGGACTTTCGCCCGGAGCCTTTTTCTGCCCTTGATCAGCGTGCAACATACCAGTCCATGCGGCAAAATGCGGACCGCACCTTGGGCGACCTGAAAGACAGCCTGCCTGCGTTCGGCGAGGAACTGCGGGCCATGGCTGCCGCCATTCTTGACCGCCGCTCCGGCATTGAGCAAGTTTTGCGTCGAGCTGCCAGACCCACGGTGCAGGGGGCCAAAATCCGCTGCCACGGAGATTACCATCTCGGCCAGATGCTCTATACCGGGGAGGACTTCATGGTCGTGGACTTTGAGGGCGAGCCGCTGATGTCCCTCACCCAGCGGCGCATTAAGAGGTCCCCGTTTAAAGATGTGGCAGGCATGATCCGGTCTTTTCACTATGCGGCCTTTACCCAGGCGATGCGGCAGCAGGAGTTTGGCGTGCCCTTCGAAACTCTGCGGCCTTGGGCGGCGGCCTGGTTCCAAACGGCAACAGCCCGCTTTGTGGAGGCCTACCGGGAGACGATGAACACCGCCCTGCTGCCGGAACTGGGATCGGAGTGGCTGACCGCTTTTATTCTGGAGAAAGCCCTCTATGAGCTGCGCTATGAACTGCGCAACCGGCCGGCATGGGCGCGAATTCCTATGGAAGGGATCTTAAGCCTCATTCCGGCAGAATGATACGGCAAAAAAACATGGAGGCTTCTGCTATGCTGGAAAACCGTTTGGATGACCAAACTCTATACCTGTTCAATGAAGGGTCGCAAAGTCAGCTGTACCGGCATTTTGGGGCTCAGCGGGTCGACCCGTCGCGGGAATTGGTGAGATTTGCGGTATGGGCTCCGTCTGCCCAGTTTGTCTCGGTAGTGGGAGACTTCAACGGTTGGGATGCCCACCGGCACCCCATGCGGCCCTTGGGGGTCTCTGGAGTGCACGTGGCGGCTATCGAGGGATTGCCGCCCGGGTCTTTGTACAAGTACCACATTGAGACGCCACAGGTCGGATTCTCCGGGGAGAAAGCGGACCCCGTCTCTTTTGGCATGGAAATCCCTCCCAAGACGGCCTCGGTTGTCACCGATTTGGCGTACGACTGGCACGATGGCGCCTGGCTGTCCCAGCGCCAGGCAGACGGCTGGCGGTCCAGACCCATCAGCATCTATGAGGTGCATCTAGGATCGTGGCGCAAGCACGCCGACCAGACGTCCCTCAGCTACCGTGAGCTGGCGGAGCAGCTGGTGGCCTACGTCCAAGACGCCGGATTTACACACGTGGAGTTTTTGCCGGTGATGGAGCATCCCTACTACGGTTCGTGGGGCTATCAGACCACCAGTTACTTCGCGCCATCCCGGCGCTTCGGCACGCCTCAGGACTTGATGTATCTCATCGACTGCCTTCACCAAGCCAATATCGGCGTGATTCTGGACTGGGTGCCGTCTCACTTCGCCACCGATGCGTTTGGGTTAGGGCAGTTTGACGGCACGCATTTGTATGAGCACGCCGACCCGCGCCAGGGAGTTCACCCTCAGTGGCACAGCTATCTCTTTAATTACGGGCGCAACGAGGTCAGAAGCTTTCTGACCTCCAGCGCGATGTACTGGGTCGACGTTTTTCATGCGGACGGGCTGCGGGTGGATGCGGTCAGCTCGATGCTCTACCTGAATTTCGGGCGCGAGGAAGGCGAGTGGATTCCCAACCGCTACGGCGGCCTGGAAAATCTGGAAGCCATCCAATTTCTGCGGCAGGTCAACCGTACGGTGCATGAGGCATTTCCCGGGGTGCTGATGATTGCGGAAGAATCCACAGCCTGGCCGCAAGTGTCAGGACCGGCCGCAGATGGCGGGCTCGGGTTTGATTTCAAATGGGACATGGGGTGGATGCACGACACCCTGGATTACATGGCGCTCGATCCGATTTACCGCCGCTACCACCATGATTCTTTGACATTTCGTCCCATGTATGCGATGAGCGAGCGGTTTGTGCTGCCTCTGTCCCATGATGAAGTTGTGCACGGCAAAGGCTCGCTGCTGGGAAAAATGGCTGGGGACCCGTGGCAGAAGTTTGCCAATTTGCGTCTGCTGCTGGCATATCAGTATGCGGTGCCCGGAAAGAAATTGCTGTTTATGGGAGGGGAGATCGGACAGTGGCGCGAATGGTCGCATGACCGCGAGCTCGACTGGTTTCTGCTCCAAGAGCCGCAGCATGCGGGAATTCTGCGGCTGGTTAGAGATTTGAACCGGCGCTACGCCGGAGATCCGGCCTGGCATGCCGGAGACCACATCGACAGCGGATTTGAGTGGTGTGACTTCGAGGACCGGGGCGGGAGCATTATCAGCTTCTTCCGCCGTGACGGGCAGGGCGGCCAGGTCCTGTGCGCATTCAACTTTACTCCCGTGCCCCGCACTCACTACCGGCTGGGGGTCTCCCCAGGTGGGTTGTGGCAGGAGGTTCTCAATACCGATTCCGAGTGCTATGAGGGCAGCAATCAGGGCAATTTAGGCGTAATCGTCGCGGAACACTCCCAGTGGAAGGGGAGGCCGTGGCGCCTAGAGGTGACCTTGCCCCCATTAGGCGCCGTCTTCTTCGAACCTGTCAGCGCTGGAACGGATTAAATATTTCGGGTGGGGTGACACGGATATACCGTGCCCACTCGGGTTTTTTGCGCTCGAGCGCCCGGTACATGTCCCATGCCAGACTGCGGTAGCTGAAGTGACCCTGGGAGCGGCTTCGCAATTCAATAATGTAGGCCGCTTCCGCTTACGGGCGG
>JAKAAS010000468.1 GCA_021802225.1 Bacillota bacterium | reverse complement strand
AATATGTGCGGCAGGGACTATTTTTGGGCATTCACCATGTTTTCTGGGTCCTGCTGGCCATCAGTCTCGTGGCCGCCGGGCTGGAATGGGCTCTGCCTCCCATGAACACCACCTCGGCAGAATAGGAGGCATGGCGTATCCCCTTTTCTAAAACCGGATTCCAAAAGACAGCCTGGTGGTGCGAGAACGCTCCGTGGACGGTCCGGCGATAGGGTTGGCGGTTGAAGTAGGTCTGTCGTGATGAGAAGCGACCAGCATTAGGGGCAAGAGTATGACCATCCGCCTTGAGCGGGCGGACTAGTATTCATTCTGAGGAGGTCAGGGTATGACACAATTCGATGGAGTTCTGTTTCATTTCAACGATGCCGATCCAGGCCGACAGCGCACCGCGCTGCGCAATGTCGCAAATCTCCGGGCAGAAATGTCCGCGATCCCCATTGAAATTGTTATTCAGGGGGATGCGCTGAACTTGGTGGTGGCATCCCAGTCACAGTGGGCCGGGGAACTGGCTTCGTTGCAAAACCAGGGTGTGAGCGTCGCGGTCTGTCTGAACACGATGAAAGCCCGTCATGTTGAAGAAAGGGAACTTGTTCCCGGAACGACGGTTGTTCCTTCCGCGGTGGGAGAATTGGTCCGGAGACAGCACGAGGGGATGGCCTATATCAAACCGTAAGGCCGGGATTGGTCCCCGGGGACCAGCATCACTGGTCGTGTGCCAGCTTGTTCGTGTCCCGACTGTGGATTAAAATTTATATAAACGAGATCTCCTCGGTCGGGCGCAGTTGTCACAGCGACTCATTTCCTTCGACGCGCCAATCAATTTCGCTGTGACGATTCTCCGGCGTAATTTTGCTTAAAAGTTCCTCCAGGGTGGGCGCTGTCTTTTTAGCGCTTAAGATAACGCTATGCTCCATCACGTGCCATTCCAATTCAGTCCCTTGGCCGATTTCGGCAGCCTCAGCCACGGTGCGCGGAATACGAATCAGGAGACTGTTCCCCCATTTTTGAACCGTGGTGCCCACAGAAATCCCTCCATTTTGTATGTACATAGAATATACAGTCATTGCAAAAAAAGATACCAGGGAATCAAACACGTCCTCCGGATGCGTATCCCAGTATCGCAAAGCATCTCGGGATGAACGGATTACCCCAGGGCTTCATCTTCGGGAGTGGTTTGAGCTTTGCCAACCACAAAGTGGCCGGTTTCATTAACAAAGATGGTATCGGTCATCGTGCCCCCTGCATCAATCGCCAGGATCTGTGGAGTAGGCATTTTTAAACCTCCTCAGCAACTTGTTATGAATATTAAGGAAAATTCGGTTACACTGAATCTTCCTCTACCTTATCTAATGCGCATTCCGTGCCAATTCCCATGCGTGCAACCGGTGCTGTCATTCAATACTGGCGTGGATATAACGAGAGCCGCTTGAGGCTGTTTCAGAGTCCGGTAAACAGCGTGACGCGGCTTCTGTCGAGTCCGCGCGGACTAGCGCATAGAGCGTTTCAGGGATGTAAGACAGCGTGCGACACTTCCCAGCCTTTTTGCACGAGTCTGATGAAAATGGGACGTAGATAGACGCTCTTCGGTGAGACTACGGGGTAAAAACGACTCGCTTGACACTCTTTTGTGGGCCGGGTTCTAGCACACTAGGCGATAACGGCTAAAAAAGATGTGTTTTCCATGGAGTTTGTAATCGATCAAGAGGAACCGCTTAGCTGTAACTTTGTGGGCGCTCAATCGTTCTATAAGTGTAGGGTAAAGGTTCGAACAGCTTAGGGAGGAATCATGATGAGAGTGGCACGACATTTGGCGGCCTTATCGGCAGTGGCATTGGGCGCAATTGCGCTGACGGGGTGCGGGGCTGGCGGACACAGTGTCCCCGCCGCTCAGGGCGGCCATCCGGAGTCGGGACAGCCGAGCCCCCGCGCCCGTTCTTCTGCGTCTTTGTCACGCTCAGGGTCCGTGCCATCAAGGTCCACCAGCACGGCGCCGAGTTCTCCCAGCCCATCTTCTCCGGCTCCGGTCAGTGCGGCCGCACCATCGACAGCCCCTCAGCAGGTGGGAAAAATTGCGGTGGAGGCATTCCCGAATCCGGTGGCGGTGGATCAGAGCACGACCATTTCGGGAACAGTCCTTCTGGCGGATGGGGACGGGGCGCCGAACGCGAAAATGACCATCATGGGGTTGCCGGGAGAACCGAACGGGGACACTGTGCACACCAATCAGGACGGGAAATATTCTGTTGTGGCCCGCTGGTCTCAGCCTGGCACATATACGGTGTCGGTGGGAAATGGCCTTGTAGGCTGGCAGACACGCGTGGTAGTGCGCGGTGCGGCATCACAGGCTGCGGCGTTTCCTAAAGTTGTGAGGGAAGCCATGGCGCAGTTTCCCAAAGATCTGGTGCCTAGCCCTATGGCTCCTACCGAACTGCCCGCGGCCGTCTCCCAGAGCTCGCTCCATTACCGGACATGGGATTTAGCCAAGGGACCAATTCATAGTGAAAATGTAGTTTTTTCTTCTGCGACCAATCAGGAAGTGGCGGGATTTTCGACGCAGTCCTCTTCAGTAACGCTAGCAGCATTGAGTGCTGCGGCGAATCCTTACCGCCAGGCGCAGCCAAACGGGACGCACCAAACCTCGACGGTGTCTCTGGGCCACGGCATTACGGGAACAATGGTCGTATATCAAGCTCCCAAGGATTCAGCGCAGGCGGTGTCATCGGCAGCAGTTTACTGGCATGAAGGGCGCTGGGACATTACGGTGTCCGACAACGAGACTACGGCTACCGCGCTGGTGCTGCAGACTGCACAGAATCTCACAAGCTACCTGAACACCCTCTTTCTGCCAGTGCCGCAGACCCACGCTGCCATCGTAGTGGAAATGCAGCCGGGCGAGACGGCCAGTGGCCAGCTGACCAATACTCCGGCCGTGAGCGCGCAGGCAACGTG
>JAKAAS010000467.1 GCA_021802225.1 Bacillota bacterium | reverse complement strand
GCCATTTTACGGATAAAAGAGGGACCATGACCAGGCGTCCGTGGGGGGTGCCATCTATGCGGCTGAAGAGGATATCCTCTAATATGTGTTTGGTCCTCCATCAGCTTATTGGGTTTGGGGCAATATTGGACGGAACCGCAACAGTGTATTCCATCCACAAGGGTCCACACAAGTGGCTCATGCAGTCGGCCGCATAAGTTTCTACATGAGCGCCGAAGCCCATAACCAAGCAAGCATGCCGTCTACATAACACCCATTGGGTGAATGGCAGTCGTAAACTTCAGCTTTTCCGATAACGCTGTCAAAAATGTGATCACGAGTGAATGGCGGGCATCAGTGATCGCGCATCACTCGCGTCCGGACGTGGGTCATTGCTACTCACAAGACCATCGGAAAGAGACGCAAGGGGCTTTTCATCGAACGCCGTTTGGCCCTGCGTAACAATTTCTTGATAGCGTGCATGGTATAGTGCGAACACTCTATGATCGGGTTCAATGTCGTGCCCCAATTCTACGTAAATTTTCTCCACGTAGAAGGTTCTGCCTCATATCCGGTGATGCTTGCGCTGTGAAGTGTGCCGACCATCGCGCAAGTGACTTCATTCCGCAACTTTCCACCCAATATCACCGTCTTTGAGAACGGGCCACGTAGCATATCAAAAACCCGCCGACTATTTTTAAGTCCGGGATATTTCGTCGGTTAAATTTATCAGACTCCATAGCGTGGGGCGCAGCGCGTCAGCCGTCAAGGCTTGATGAACGCTTCGCGGCCTTGACCGGTTCACCTCTTGGCTAGCCGCCGGGGCATCACCGCAGCATCGCGTCACGAAACCCTGTAGTGTCTAGACCGTTCGTCAGTGGACTCATGCTTAGTATTCCCCACAAACATATCCGGAGTCCCGAGAGATTTGATGTTCAGGCCATTCGACCCGTTTCGTAAACGTGATCGGCCTCCACCCAGGAACAGATAGGGCGAAGGAATGACAGGGCGCAGACCCATAGAGATCTGGGAGCGAGCCTCGGTGCGGTGTGTTTTTCGCCTGCTGTGGGCGTGCACCCTACGCCGTGGAAGCTCTGAGAAGGACTGGCAGATTGTCCCGGGGACGAAAAACGGAGGAATCCTGCGTATGAGTGAGATGAGGAGCGATCAGCGCTTCACACGGAGGGAGCGTCAAATGGACGGCATGCCGTCATAACACAGGCGAACTCTTGCGCCATCTCGCAAGGGAGTTCGAAGACCGGGTTCGCCAATTCCTGAAAAATCAGGAGTCTTGACCAACTGTTGGCACCCCATGCTTGACTCTCCCTTAACGGCCACACTCTTCCAGATGTTTCTCGGCGATTGTGCCACAGGGTCTGTGTAGGGTTACTATGGATGTTATCTGAACTTAAACGATATCATCGGTGAAAATCATAGAAGGGCAAGAGAGTGCATGGAGACAATTACAGTGCCTGAGAATTTGCCGATGCGCATTAATACGGTCCCGATGCTTCCCAATAGGCCTTAGAGAAGAATCTACTAGCGCAAGCGTTTTGGGACACGCTCAATTAGACGGAACCGCTATGCGATATCTTATCGAATCCAGCCTGCCACAAAACCAGGCACATGAACGGCTCGAATCGACAAGTTTGCCGAGGTGCTTGCCTACCCTAGATACCTGAGTACGGTTTTTCTAATCCCGGCGTCGCAGGTTCAAATCCTGCCGGGGACACCATGAAAGCCTTGCCCTGCAAGCGATTGCGGTTTTTTTATGTTTGCGATCCGGCCTTTCATCCACCACGGCATCATCCAGAGCCTGTGGATGCGGTTCGCTTGGAGAGACGCGATAGACGGTCTATCTGAGGGAGAGGGATGATAGTGCGTGATTCCCGACTGTCCTAGCGACGTCATGGACGGGTGCATGCGGGATTTTCGCCCCCAATTCGTCGACAGGAACCCTGTCCCGTGCCAATTGTGAAGAAGTCCTCCGACGCTGCGGCAAGGAAAGACGGCCCTTGGCTTGCTATGAGGCCATTCATACTTTGCGGGCGGGTCTCGTTGGATGTGCGTCATCCTATACGGCTAGAATCGGAGCATTTGGATTCACTCGCCCGCAGCGCATAGGCGGGATTCGCGTTTTTCCCGCAAGGCGACGGAGGCCTTGAAGCGCCATGGATTGAGCCGACGATGGGATGAGAAGCTCGTCAAAGGGACCGTGAGCCATTTCCGGCCAAGCTACCCTGACGAGACCGATCAGTACGTGAGTCGTGCAGTCTATGGTGAGGGTGCGCTCTGTTTCTTTTCTTCTTCATACAGTCGCTCTATAACAAACTGCTTGAGTAAGGTTTGATATCCTTTGTGTTTCTGACGAGCTAAGGTCTGAAGACGGTTGAGGGTATCGGTGTCGAATCGTACCGTGATGGTTTTGGCGTCGGTGCGGACGGGCGGCATCTCGGATTCCTCTAAGGGACGAGCCTGAGCGAGAAAGTCTTCGGTCATTTCATGCGTATCCCAGAACTGCGCGGACTGTTCGTCGGTCATGTTTTGAGGAACCTCGTGGGTCTGCTTAACGGGCTTCATCCTTCGTGCCTCCTTTTACGGAAGATGTGTTTTTCTCCGGGTGTCAAGTCACGCGCGGTAATGACATGGTAGCTACCGCCACGTACGACATACACGACAAACAAAGAGCGGCCGTCTCGGTGCGTCCCACGGTCCCCTTTTTATCACGATCGTGCACGGCAAATCCGATTCGGCGGGGGTCCGTCATGGCTTCTTCTACCTCAAACGTCTCGACGCCGTGTCGCGCCACGCGGTCGGTATTCTGGGCAATCCATTCAAACCTCGGTGACACCCATGCACCTCCATGGCCAGTGTCCGCTTCTGTCATTATTATTATACATACGCAACCGCAATGCAATCGGATTTCTCGACACCCTATAAAACTTCGGGCGTCGCTGCGGGCCCCATGCTTC
>JAKAAS010000466.1 GCA_021802225.1 Bacillota bacterium | reverse complement strand
CCAATATGGCTTATGTGAAGCTGTGGGTTCTGGTAAGTTAATGGCTACAGGCCAATCGCCAGGCGAAGAGTCGTTGCAAATGCTCTCCATAATCGCTGGCAGCGGTTCGCAATTCATTTGCCTCTGTGGACAGGAATTCGGCCACTCATTGTCGGTTTGATACCCATTAATCGACCGCCCGTTTGGTATGGTGTAGTAAAACAGACTGTAATCACTCTGGAAGCTTGCCATTTGACCGCGTTCCACTGAATCGTTATGTTAAGTTCTATGAGCTGGAATTACGGTATATCTACAGTTTGCCGCTCCCACTCAACATAAGCCACAGCTTCACATAAGCCATATTGGAGATGGTCAAAGAACCCCCGGATGTCCGCTTCAAAGACTTGCCGTATGGGACGTCGCATGACCGTTTGTTCCACGGCCCGGAGGGTATCGTGGGGACTGCGGCCCGGACGGAACCCGTAGGAACTGTCGCGGAAGTCCGCCTCGTAAATCGGGGTCAGCAATCGGCTGACGGCCGCCTGCAAGAGGCGGTCCTCCACTTCGGGGATGCCGAAGGGCCGTTGTTTCTGGGGTTGTCCCGGCTTCGGAATATACACCCGGCGGATGGGCGGCACGCGATACGCGTGCGCCTTTAGCCCCTCGACCAGTTTCGCGATGCGGAATCTCCGCACCCGCGCATAGGCCTCCATGGTTTCCCCCGACAGGCCCGGGGCGCCGTGCACGTTAAGCATCTGCCACGTTTCCTCCAGAAATTCTTCCGTCAAATGATGCGCCAACGCGGTAAACCGCGCGGCGGGCTGCTGCTGTGCTCGACAGGCGATGTCGTCTAGGTGGGTGGACATGGGTAATTCCTCCCTGTGGTCGGACCATGAGTCCGCTAGACAACGGATAATCGCAACGCCCTTCCCCATGTACACGGCTTTCCCGTGCGCGGAATCGGGTGGCGGGTACGCGCGGTGCGCGGCCTCGAGAGATCTCCCACGTTCTGATCCTCATCCGTTTCCTGCCATGCCCCGGTCTCAGGCCCCGGCAGCGTCTCCCCGGCCCTGGCCCAAACGGTCCGGTACTTGTTGCCTTCCACCAAGGGAGACGGTGTCGGCCGCTGCATCACAGTATAACGAGGCTCCATCCCTTCACCTTGCGGTTGCGGCATGGCAGTCGCTTCGGTGTACACTTCACCCGCCGCCTCACGGAGGCGGGCGCAACACTCGATTCCGTCTGGGTGGCTAGCCCTTGGACGGGTCGGAATCGCACCGACTGGATAATGCCAACTTCGTGGCGTACCCCCCTTTTAGTCGGCCATTTACATTTGGGATCTAAAATATTTGCAAGGGAAGGGCGCCCCGTAATCGGAGTCCACCAAGCCTCTTTCAAACGAACGCTATCTCAAGAACACCCTTGATATGCGGTATCGGGCCGTTCCTATTACCCACATAAAGATTTCTACCGGGGTAAATCCGCGTTTTGTTGGCGGGACCCCTTTCTAGACACCCGTAGTGTACCCACTACGGATCCGGGAGCCCAACTGGTGCCATCATTCTATCTACGCAGATCCCTTGGAGGATTGGCGGGAAGGGTGCGGAAGGGGGAATGGATAAAAATGACTGGGTCATGAGAAGGGTGGTAACTTTAAGAGCCTGGGTGACGTTGTAAGGAATAGAGAAAATTTCTGGAACGCCAGGGGAATCGTTGAATGGCGGCGAAAGAAAGCGGAGGCGAGAACACGGTGAAGAGTGTGATGGCTGCAGTGGTCGGTTCTCTCATTGTAGCGGCCGGACTGATGAGCATTCCGCATAGTGTGCAGAGTACGAGCAGTCCTTTGCCCGCGGGAACGCTGGCGGGGCAAAGCGGAGTCCCCCACGTCCCCCTCTACCCGCTGAGTGCAAAAATTGCGCACCCAGCGCTCAGCGCTTTTTTCGGATTGCCTGTGGTGCAGGGAATCAAAGTGAAGACGTCGCCTGTGTATCATTTGCCCGTCAAGGTGTCTCAGGCTGAAGCCTGGTATACGCATGCGATGGCGCAGCGCGGATTTCACCTGCTTAGCAGCGGATTCAGCAGCAGCCCGGACTCCGCTGTCGTGGCCCGCGGCATGGAGTTCGCCCGGGGGCCGCAGAACAGCCAGTTGGTGGCCCTGACATTCCAAACGGCACCGCATGGAAATTGCGATATGCAGTATACCGCGTCCGCCTTCTCTCTGCCCAAGCGGCCTGATTCTACGATTATTGTCCACCCATCCTCGGTGCGGGTCATCGATGTGGTTTACCATCCTTGGCGCTACGGCGCTCCGGCTCAGGACTTTGTCGTTAAGAACCGGAAGGAGATCGGCCAGGTTGTAGAAATTCTCAATGCCCTGCCCACAACCAGCCCTATGTCAGAAGCGTGTGCGGCGGACTTTGGGCAAGGGGCGACGTTGACCATCCAATTCGTGAATCGGGCGGACTGGGATGTGACGGATAATGCCGCATGCAACACAGTGCACATTCCAGGCGCGCCCCCGCTGATGGACGTGGGAAATAGGCTGTACCAAACGCTGGGCCATGACCGTCCGCCATTATCATGACGGTCCGAGCCCTTCCTCGTCCTCTCTTTTTGAGAGAGGACGAGGAAGGGCGTTCTCCCGGGGCTACGGGCCTGTGCTCCATAGCGCACTGCACAGAGAATTTCACAAGTGCGGCCCGTCGACCACGATGGGATAGTGCTTTGTGCGGAGTGGTTGATGCAGACGGCCTGACTCGCTTTATAGTACAATGCATCGGGTGTGGATCCCTTAGTTTCCCATGCTGCTCCGCCGCGCCCCGCCGCATGAAGTCTACCCCGGTTGGTCTCCGCGACTCGACCTCAGCCAACACATCATGGCAATGTGGCTTCCTGTGTGAGGCTCTGATACTTAAGGCATTCACAAAGGAAGGAAGGCTTCCGTAGATTTCTAGAATGGGAGCCGGACGCTCGC
>JAKAAS010000465.1 GCA_021802225.1 Bacillota bacterium | reverse complement strand
CTGGGCGGGCTGAAACCCCCTTGGAGAGACCCGTCTCTCGCCGCCAGACGGAGCGCGAGTCAATCCATACAACACCACACAAGAGTGCTCGCGGTGCCATCCGGGTGTGCATAAAGAACTTAAGGACCGGACGCATGATTGTCCGAATTGCGGATATGTGCGCAACCGGGATATCAATGCGGCCAAGAACATTCTCACCAGGGCGGTCTAACCGGCGGACGGGGCCGTCTGGGATTGCATGGGAGGAGTCGTCACGGCACCAAGCCATCCCGGAGCCTGCCACATTAGGAATAATTTGGCACTGGTTTCGGTATACTAAGGCTGAGGAGGGTCGCTCACATGTATAGAGATGCTCAGCAGGAGATCGCCCGGCTGGAGGAAGAAATCCGGAACCTGCACGAAAAGCTCCTAGGACTGCGGTCCAGCCGCCGGGTGCTCATGAACCTATTAACGCTCGAGGCCCGCGAAAAGCAGTTTCGCATTCATTCTCTCGAATTGGAAAACCGGAAACTGCGCACACGGCTGAGAAGTCAGCGAACGTCCGTGAAATCATAGGAACGGGCAGCCGACTGCATGAAGTGCCAATGTTCGCCCATACTAGGCACAAAGAAACCTGGGAGATGCGTAGAGATGGGGGACTGGCGGGAACTGTGGCACGAGTACAAACTGTGGATTGCAGGGGCCCTCGGGGCCGTGGTTGTGGCTCTGGTGATCTGGGTGAGTGTCCGCCCGCCACGGTCGTCTGTGACCTCCGGGCCCGAAAAGTTTCAAGTGGTGGGATTTTATCAGAACTATGACCCGTCGAGCGGGCACCCGGGCTCGTATTTCTCCTTTCGCAGTCATGAGAGCCATCTGAGCACGGTCAGTCCGCGCTGGTTTGCCGTGAATCCTTCGGGATCACTGAGCAATGTAGGGTATGATCCCCATGTGGCTGAGCTGGCACTGGCGCACCATATTCCATTAGTGCCCCTGCTGACCAATGCCGGCGGCGGCGCCCAAGTGCTGTACAGTGCGGCCAACCGCAACACGGCGGTGGCGAATATTGTCGCGCTGGTGCAGCGCGACCGCTTCAGCGGGGTCAATATTGACTTCGAGCTGATCCCCGCATCGAGCCGGAATGATTTGAGTCTCTTTATCGAGAGTTTGGCCAAACCGCTCCATGCTTTGCACAAAACACTGGCGGTATCCGTTTTCCCTTTGGTGGGCGTCCCGTATTCGGTCAACGGTGCCTATGACTACCACCGTCTGGCCGCCTTCGCAAATACCTTGGTCATCATGACCTACGACCACCACTACAGCGGGGGACCGCCCGGGCCTGTGGCTCCCTGGGGATGGGTGAACCAGAATATCCAGGCGGCATTGAAGGTGGCGCCAGCTGACCGTCTCGTGCTGGCCATAGGCATGTACGGGTACGACTGGGTGGATGACGGGGCGGCCGGCCCAGCCCTTACAGTCCCGGACGAGGCGGTGCCGGGCCTTGCCCGCCAAGTTGGGGTGACGCCGCATTATGATGCTGCCGATTCGCAAAACGTGCTGACCTATACTGACGCCGGGGGGGTGAAGCATATTGTCTATTACATGGGAAACCGCTCCGCCCAGGCCCGCAGCCGTCTGGCACAATCCTACCATCTGGCAGGAATAGCGTTGTGGCGTTTGGGATTTGAGGCTCCCGGATTTTGGGCTGAGATTCCAAGGGGGTAGGGCCTTTTGACACAGGGACTGTGGGTGCTCGCATCGGGAATGCTGGTGGGATTTCAAGGGGGCGCAGGATTTTTTCGCAAGGGCCGCCTGACCCATCCCCTGCATTCTCTTGCGCTGTGGGCGGCGGTCATAGCCCTCGTGGCCTTGTTCTGGCAAAACATGAGCGACGAATCCCTCCGGGGCTGGTGGTTTGGTGCGGGCGCTATTTTGGTCGTGCGCGCCGCGGCCGACATTCACCAGCAGCAGAAGATTTCGCACACCCTGTCAAACGAATGGGTTGAGCCGTTGGAGGCGGTCGGAACACTGCTGGCCCTGATGATTGGCTCGGGGCAGATTGTCGCCGTGGCAGCGGGGTTTATGGCGGGGTTCGCGCTGCCTTTTGCCCTCCAGAACTGGATGAGTCCCTGGCAGGGGGCGGTCAATGTGTTTCGCACCGTCACTTTGGGAGCTGTCGGACTAGAAAATTTGACTGAAGCTATGGCCCCGTTGCGGGCCCATACCGACCTCAAGGTTCTCTGGATGATTCCGTGGCTGCTGTGGTGGGAGATCAGCGACTGGCTTTGGCGCGATTCCTCCATAGCATGGCCACCCAAGCAATGAAGAGAATGACCACGACCGCAGCAAAATACTGGGCCAGTTGTCCAACATTTTGCCATCTTTTCCCTAAGATGTAGCCAATATAGGTGAACAGAATAGTCCACGGCAGGGCTCCTAGAAGGGAAAAGAGCACAAAACGCCCTAGAGGCATCTCGGCCACCCCTGCCGGCAGGGAGATGTACGTGCGGATGCCCGGGAGCAGCCGCCCGAAAAACACCGCGCCATCCCCGTGGCGGCGGAACCATCGGTCAGCACGGTCCATCTGTTTTTGATGGATGAGCAAGTAACGGCCATACCGCTCCACTAATGGCCGGCCGCCATAGCGGGCAATCCAGTAAGCGAACACGGCGCCAAACAACCCGCCCAGCAGGCCGGCCAGCATGGCTTCGGCTAGACTCGCCCGGTGGATATAGACCAGATACCCCGCGTAGGGGAGAATGACTTCGGAGGGAACGGGAATATAAGCGCTCTCGAGAAACATGCCAATGAATACACCCATAATCCCCAACGCTAGGATCCCGTGCGTGATGCTGTGAAGAATGGCCACCAAAGCATCTCCTTTGTTCCTGCAGGTTATGGTGCTGACTGATACAGATTATGCCATGGGCCGGGGGGCAACTGTAGGCGGGTGCCCTGAAAATCGTGAAGAGCCTCT
>JAKAAS010000464.1 GCA_021802225.1 Bacillota bacterium | reverse complement strand
AGAGCGCGCTCGCCAAGCTGAGCAATCTCTTCGCCAATCCAGCGCCCGGGCCGGGCCTCTTTGAGAATCTGACCCTCACCCCGGCTGCGCACGCCGTCCCCTACCTGGCGGATGCGCTGGCCTTTCTGGCATGCCGCGTTGACGCGGTCTACCCAGGCGGCGACCATGATTTGGTGGTGGGGCGGGTGGAGGAACTGGGAGTGCTGTCGCAAGACGGCCCCCTGCTCTTTTACCAAGGCCAATACCGCAAGATAGGCGGCACCCCCTGAAGACGGTGCCGCCCGGCTGTTCTGATTTGGCTCCGCCGCCTCATGCTGTAGGGGCGGCGGGCAAATCTGCCAAGTCGTCGTCTTGCAGCACAATCCCGCCCAGAGGCAAGTGCCCCTCATGGCGCGCAATCTGGCGCGCGATGAGCGCATCAATCACCGGGCGCAGCAATTTCGGGCGGAAGGCGGTATAGCCCAGCTTGGCGAGCGCGCTCTTGGGCATGGTGATCCGGCAGTGCAGCAGGTCAACTGACGTATTGGCAATGACCACATCGGGTTTGGAACGGTCCACACTGATTAAAACGATGTCCATGTCTCATCCTGCCTTTCGGATTATATCTTCGTACAAAGTCTGCATCTGCGCCAGGTTTTCAGCAAAATCATAGTGGCTCGCGACCCAGCCCGGGCCATTCGCCCCCATGCGCCTGATGCTCTGCGGGTCGCTGACCGCCTGTGTTAGCACCTTTCGCCAGGCATGGGCGGCGCCTGGCTCCACCAGGTAGCCCGTCTGCTTGTCCCTGATGACCTCGCTGAGTCCTCCCGTGCGGTGGGCAATGGCCGCACGGCCCAGCGCCATCATCTCCAAGGGCGCCACGCCAAAAGATTCCCGCCTCGAAGCATACAGCCCCACATCCGCCCGAGCCAGTTCCCGGGGCAGAGCGTCCAGGGGCACCGCTCCCGGCCACTCAAGCCGGGTGTCGATCTGGTAATCCCGCGCCATCTGCCGCAACCGGGCTTCCTGGCTGCCGCGGCCCAGAATCCGGCCCTGCCAGGGGCCCGGGACATCTTTCAGCGCCTCGAGAATGATGTCAATCCCGTACACCGGCTCCAGCGCCTTGTTGATGACGAACCGCAAGGGCCCGTCTCCCGGCGGCTGCGGCTGGAACCGGCCGAGGTCTATCCCGAAGGGAATCACGGCAATAGGTTTGGACGTGTAGCGCGCGGTAACCTCTTTCAGGTAATGGCTTGACGCCGTGATGGCGTCCGCCCGCTGCAAGATCCAGCTCACCACTTTCTGGGTCAAGATGCCGTGGCTTCTGGGAAAGCACTCAATGTCCGCGCCCCACACCGAGACCACCAGCGGAGCGACACTGGCCAAGGCCCCAAAGAGCCCGTAATGAGACAGATAGTGGGCGTGTACGATATCCGGACGAAATGCCCGCACTTGGCCGCGGATCTGCCAGACAGCCGCCGGCACGTCCATGCGCCACGACCGGGGGTCCGGCAGCATCCTGACCCGCCCCACAGGCCCCGGGCGCTGGGACCAGACCTCAACCGTGTGGCCGAGGCTCTCCAGTCCCCCGACCCAGCGCTGAGTATGGACACTGCCGGCATCGGCTAACAGGGCGATGCGCATTCAGCGCTCATCCTGCAGTTGGTGGATCATCCGGTCGAGAGCAATCTGGCCCGAGCGCCGCCAGCGCTCGACTGCGACAATCTCTTGCACCTGCGCGATGCACGCTCCCAAATCCGCATTTTGCACGATGTAGTCATAGCTCTTGGCATGCCGCAGCTGTTCGACCGCATTGTCCATGCGCGCCCCCAGGTTGGACACCTGGGAGCGGCTGACGATCCGGTTTTTCAGCTCCTCCAGACTGGGCGGCAACAGGAATATGGACACAACCCGGCGGTGGCGCTCCTGATACTTCAAGCGCCCTTTGTAATCCAGTTCGATAATGCCGTCATGGCCTTCTACAAACAGTTCCCGGGGCGACCCGTAAAAATGGTCCCGGTAGACATTTTCATACTCAAAGATTTGCCCCTGGTCAATAAGGGCATGGAATTCCGCCGCCGAGACAAACCGGTAGTCAAAACCCTCCACCTCACCCGCGCGGGGTTCCCGGGTGGTATACGTCACCACCTTGCGCAATGTCTCGTCGCGCTCCAGCAGCGCCTGCATCACAGACCCCTTGCCCGCACCCGACGGCCCAGTAAAGATAAACAATATCGGTTCCACCATATCCTCCATTCTGCGCTCTCCCTGTGCTCCGGTCATGACGATGCCCCTTCCTCCCCGGGCCGCCTCACCTGTCTGGGCAGCTGCCACTCCAGCACAGCTGCCGCCACACTCACCAGCAGCAAACCCCAAAATATCTGCCGGATGCCGCCATACAGCCCCTGGCGGACGTAAAGAACTACCGCGGCCGTCAATTTTCCCACTGGCCCGCCCGAGGTCAAGGCGGCCACATTCAGCCCCGCAGGCAATTGGCGGGCTACAGCGGCGGGGGCGGAGTCGAGCCACCGCAACAGAAACGTATTGACCAGCGTCCCAAACACTGCCACCCCCACCGTGGATCCCAGGGTGCGGGTAAACATATTGCTGCCCGTCACGACTCCCCTCTGATTCCACTCCACCATGGACTGCACACCGACCAGAAGGGAAGTGGAATTCAGCCCCAGTCCTGCCCCCATCAGCAAGGAGTCGATGGCCACCTGCCACGGGGCGGAATGCAGCGTCAGCAGCAGGAATCCGGCGCTGGCGGCGATCATGACGGCGGACCCGATGAGCGCCGTGCCCCGAAATCCAATCCGCAAGTAGAGCGTCCCGGAAAATCCTGAAGCCACCGGCCAGCCGATGGACATGGCAGCCAGCGCGAATCCGGCGACCAAGGGGGTGCTCCCAAGCCCGCTCTGCACAAAGATAGGGAGATAGGAGCTGAGGCCCATCGACACCACTCCCACGACCAGGC
>JAKAAS010000463.1 GCA_021802225.1 Bacillota bacterium | reverse complement strand
TCGCTCTGGTGGGGATGCGCCCGCCCCCTGTGTGCCGGCCGCCAAGAGACGGCGGGAAATGAGGCCCAATCGGGCCTCAAGGTCGGCACTCGTGCCGTCCGTCTCGGTCAAACTCTCCTGCAGCGCCACGCGAAGGGCTGCGGCCTCCGTCGCGGGCATCCCTGACGGGCTGTCAGCGACCGACGTCCCCCCGGGGCTCGTTTCGATGAGCTCATGAGATCTTCCCTCCTTCCGCATCCTGGAGACTCTGACCACGACTGTATCTTGATATCATTGGCGCTCGAGGTCTTTTCCCCTGCGTAGAAACGCACGGGCAACGTGGCGAGGAATTCATCCCCAGCGGATCTGCAAGATGGCTGCAACGGTCGCACTCTGTCTGACGATGAGTCGATATTTTGCCTTGCGTCCCTCTAAGGGAGCCACACCCGAATGCAATCGGCAAATGGGAAAATCATGTCAACTACCCCGCCCTGAAGGGCGGGGCTTTGAGTGGACCAGGGAAAGCGGTAGCCTATCCGCTCTGTTTGCGACAGGTCGGTCAGACGCACCGGGGAATGCTTCCTCAGTCCGCCGCCCTGCAAGGCGGGAATCATGTGGACGAAAGGGAAAGCGCCGAAGGTTCCCGCCGCGCCCGCCAGGGGAGGGCTGGTTGCCGTTTCCCGAGGGGAACTGGGCCGCACGGCCCACGTCACAACCCCCGTAAGGGGAAGGGAGAAAGTCAGCGATGGCAGTATTGGTCTTGGACGCACACAACATCTCATGCCGTGTTCAGAAAAACGGGCGCCGACTACTGAAACGGGGGCGAGCCTAGGTACACCGGATGGTGTCCTTCATAAGTCGACTAGTGGACCTGCGTGTGGAGGAATCCGCTCACCACAAGTTCCTATTGCCCCCCGGGTCACATGGCCCGGATTATTAATGAAGCAGTAGATCTGTTGGATGTGTCGGTCGTGGAGTTGACGTATCCGCTGCCGGGGCGGGACCCCGGCCTATCCGCCACAATTGCTGTTGAGACTTCTCGCGTATGGCTACAGGACGAAACGCTTTAGCTCGCGGCGGATTAGTGGGACGTGTCGAGAAGACTTAGCCATGATGTGGCTGCCGCGGTTGCAGCATCCCAAATGTAGTGCCGTGGCCGATTTTCGCCGGAAACACATTCAAGACATTCCGGAATGGATGGCTCAAGTTGTGCTCTTATGCGGATTTGGGCATGGTCGGCTTCCATTGAGGGACCATTGACGGCGCAAAGATCAAAGCAGATGCCTCCAAGCATAAAACAATGTCCTATGAACACATGAAGGACGCCATTTCCCGCTTGGAGCGAGAAATGGCCCAATGGGTGGCCACCCACAACGTGGCCGACGATCGAGCCGCTCCCCCACCATCCCCGCCGATCGATTGGCACAGCTAAAGGATCAGGTCTTTGCGATTCAGCAAGCCCAAGCCGATTGCGGGACGCGGTGGGCAGTTGCCCACCCGGAACAGCCGACCCCGCCTGACCAATAACAGCAGAACTTCACGGACCCGGAATCCCACATCATGGTGACCAAAATCCAGGGTGTACAATAGGCCTATAATGGCCAGATTCTTGTGGATGCGGCAGACGGTGTCATTGTGAGCGCAACCCCGAGTAAATTCTCATTCTGGGCTTCGCGAATTCAGTAAGATATACTCTGAATAGCAGTCCAGTCCGCCGATAGCTGCGCTTGGTGCGCCCTCTCGCCGCACCCGCTCGAGCCCATGGCCGCCGATCTCCATGGCATGGTTCATGTTCCTCCCGTTATTGGCTGTCCTCTGAGTTTTGTATCGGAGTAAAATACATGCTTCACCGGTTTTATGGAAAAATACTGGGTCTCGTCACGGTACGGTATTCTAGACACTGACGGCGTGGGTACGTGCCAACATAAAAGGTGGTCAAGATGCCCGTCGTCACAACCGGGAACCTTGACCACTTGGACCGACTTTAGGGAGTGACCACCCACCGGTTGCTGGCGAAATTGGGAAACGTTTTGACAATGGATCCATTGGACAAATTGACGACAACGCTCTCTCCCAGGTTTTCTACTGTAACCAGGGCCTCGTTGCCTCCGGGAAGGACAGCTAGGCCGCTTAGTTTGTTGCCAGTGGTTCCCGGGTTGGCATTCACTGCGACTTCACCAAGATATTTGTCTTGAACTGCTGAAAATTTGAGAATGTGGCCGGAAAATCCTGCCGCATACACGGTACGGTGATGAGGTCCAACGGCTAACTGCATAAAGCCTGCAGTGGCGGCGGGAATATCGCTGTAACTAAAATTCGGATCGAATTCGCTAGTGGGAATCGTGACAACGGCGTCGGTGCGGGGATTCAATGCGGTCATGACGCCCGTTTGTATGTCCGCTGCGAATATCTGGCCGTGGGCCCAGACCATGTCGCCGATTTGAGGAACAGGGTAGGTGTGGAGAACTGCGCCCGTGCGTGCATTCACGGCAGTGATGACGGAATCCATATTGCCGCCCACATACGCGATTTTCCCATTAGGGCTTGTGATTAAAGCGTTGCCGCCAATCGAGTCCTGAAAAAGTTGTTGGTGGGTGTTAAGCCCATACGCTGCAAGGCTATTGCCAGCAAGCACCAGCAGGAGATGGCGATTAGGGACTACGTGCGCAATGCGACCGCCCGGAATGGACGTGAATTTCCCGGTGGTCTGCAACGTAGCACTGTTGATAATATAGGTGGTGCCTCCATATGTCGGCGCAAATATACTGTGATTTGCTGCTGAATATCCGAAGTAAAAGCTGTTTCCTGTTAGCGTATCTGGTTGGCCGTAGTGCCCCACCCGGGTGCTGGAAGGGTGTAGAGACCATGAGGCCAATGTGCCGGGCCCGGCTCCCATTACGGGAGCGGGGAAAGCTCCCACAACTTGTGTTCCTAGTGTGGCGCTATGATGAGTGGCAGGAGCCATAAGCGATACGGTGGACAAA
>JAKAAS010000007.1 GCA_021802225.1 Bacillota bacterium | reverse complement strand
CGCATCGACTCTCACCGACCTGATTCAGCGGCTGCCTACGGCCACTTTCGAATTATCGACCGAAGAAGCCAGCGGCCGCACCACCATCCGCTATGGCCGCAACCGAGCGGTCATCAACGGCTTCGGGCGCGATACCCTTCCCCTGTTCCCTACTTTGGACACGGACCAGGCGCGGATCGAGCTGCCCCCTGGCACCCTGGCCACCCTGAGCCGGCAACAGCTCTTCGCCACATCCAAAGACGACAGCCGCCCCATTCTCAAAGGCGTCTACGTCAAATTGGGAAATGGACGCTTGGTGATGGTCTCCACCGACGGCAGCCGCCTCTCGCACAGCTGGGTCGCAATACCCGACTACCGCGGTCCCGAGAGAGAAATTGTGCTCTCGCCCAAGGTGCTTACCGAAGGTTCCCGGCTTAATAACTCAGAACCCATCACGGTCACCCTAGGATCTGGGCTGATCCAACTCGCCGTCCCGGGAGTTGTCTTCACCGCCCGACTCATGGACGGGCAATTCCCGGACTATGACCGTGTCATTCCCCAGGAATTCATCGCCCAGTGCCGAACCCGCATATCAGAATTCCGGGGTTCAGTCGAACGCGTCAATCTGATTGCCGCAAAAGAACGCTCTACTCCCCTGCGGCTGCGGCTCGACACCGGCATTATCGAACTCTCAGCGCAGGCCGTGGAAATAGGTCAGGCCCAGGAAACTCTCGAGTGCCAGACCCAAGGGCAGCCCGTAGATATCCTGTTCAACCCTGCCTATATCCTGGACGCTCTCAAGTCCTTCGACGCGGATGAAGCGATTATGGAATTTTCCGGGCTGCAGTCTCCGGCACGCATCATGGAGGCCGAGGGCGCCCAGTATTTCCACATTCTGCTCCCGTTGCGGCAGTTGGTCTAAATGGCCCTTCACTCGCTCACCGTCAGAGGCTTTCGCAATCTAGGAGATACGGCGCTGGAATTATCGCCACAGCTGACACTCCTGGTGGGAAACAACGGCCAAGGCAAGACCAATGCCCTGGAAGCGATCCACGTCGCTATGACGGGGGCGTCATTCCGGTCTGCATCCGACCAGGACATGGTCGGCTGGTCCCGCGATTTCGCTGCGGTGACTGCGGTCCTCAAATCCCCCCCATCGGGCTTGGTGACCTTGACCCACAAGGTCACCAAGATCCCGCCGCACAAAAAGCACCAGGGGCAGATTTTCCCTGTTGTCATCTTCTCTCCTGACGATGTGCAGCTGTCCAAAGGGTCCCCCAAAGGCCGGCGCCGGTTTCTCGACTGGCTGCTGGCTTCGGTCGACCCCCGCTATCTGCGTCTTTACCGCCAGTACCACCGGGCATTGCTGCAGCGAAACCGCGTGATCAAAGACGCACGGCTGTGGCCAACGCTGCCCGATTTCACCCAAGTGCTTTCAGAATCCGGCCTATATCTCTGGCAGAGGCGCCGGGAAATCGTGACGCAAATCGTCCCTGGCGCTCGAGAAATTTTTGCCCAGCTTACCGGTTTGACCCTGGACTGCGCCCTGAAGGAAGGCGGCTCGCCCGGAAGCATCTCTACGGTCCAATCCTACCAGGATCTCCTGGAAGCCCGCAGAAGCGACGAGCGGATCCGCCAGACCACCCTTGTCGGTCCCCACCGCGACGATTTAACTCTTACTATCAACCACGTCGCCGCTGCGGACTACGCCTCCCAAGGACAGCACCGCGCCATCGCTCTCAGCCTCAAACTCGCGAGTTACCATATGCTCGAAAAGGAGACCGGCCTCATGCCGCTAGTGCTGCTTGACGATGTGTTATCGGAGCTGGACCCCCAAAAAAGATCCCGGCTCTTGGCCTTCATCGCCTCCAGCCATCCCCAGACCATCGTGACAGACACTGAGGCCAGAAATTTCGAAAACCTCGAGCCATGGATCTACACTGTCGACCAGGGTCTGTTTACAAGGCGGGTATGATGACGCACAATAGTGAAGAATTGCGCCAAGTGTTGGACAAACTCGTAGAGCAGTACTCACTGCAGCCTGCCAAGTCCTTATGGATCCTCGAAACGAGCTGGCGCACCGTTGCAGGAGACACCGTTGCCAACCGCACGCGCATTTTAGGTTATAAACCCAAGGTGCTGACCATCGCGGTGACCTCATCTTCCTGGTCCCAGCAGTTGCAGTTTTTCATTCCCGAACTCATCACCAAAATCAACATGGAGCTGCACACCGATTTTGTTCAGGAAATCCGCACCCGCGTCAATCTACGGGCGTTTCGTCCTGCCGCACTGCTGAGGAACGCCGGTGAACTGAGCATGCGGGTCGGCAAAATCCGCCCGCGAACCCAGGACTTGGGAGTATTATTAGATCACGTGAAGCACAATTATGAGGACGCCGCAGAGCTGTGGCTGTCGGGTGATTACCAGTCCTGTGCGCGCTGCGGGAGTCCCGTGCTGAAACCCTACAAGCTCTGCAGCATCTGCGCACAAGATCGCCAACCGCAAGCCTGATCGCAGGCGGTAGAGAGGAGCTGTCCGGTGTACTTGCATATTGGCCATGACACGATGATCGAGACGCGAAGCATTGTTGCCATCCTCAACAAGAATCTGATGGACCAGTCTCCCGAGGTCCGTCAGATGGTACACCGGCTGAATGGCGACGGCGCCCTCAGCGGAGATCTATCCGAAGCGAAGACACTCATACTCACCGCAACCGGTATCGTGCTTTCCAGCATTTCCGCCACGACCCTATACAAGCGCGCCGCCAAAGGCGGCGGGGAAGCGGCAGCCGGCATGTGGTATACTGAAATATAGGGCATTTTTGCCTGTGACTAGTGTAAGGAGGATCCACCACTGATGACGGAAGACTCCCGTCCGGGAAGTTACAACGAAGGCGATATTCAGGTACTGGAAGGTCTTGAGGCGGTTCGCAAACGCCCAGGAATGTATATCGGGTCTACGGGCCCGCGGGGTCTCCACCATTTGGTTTATGAAATTGTCGACAACTCCATCGATGAGGCTTTAGCCGGGGTCTGTGATCACATCTGGGTCACGTTGTACCGCGACGGGCGCGTCGGCGTCCGGGACAATGGCCGGGGAGTCCCCACCGGCATGCATCCCAAGGCCGGAATTCCCACTCTGCAGGTCGTGCTGACTCTCTTGCATGCGGGCGGCAAATTTGGCGGTGGCGGGTATAAGGTATCGGGCGGACTGCACGGTGTGGGACTCTCTGTCGTCAACGCCCTCTCCTCGGAACTGACGGCAACCAGCCGCTTTGGCGGCGGTACTTTTGTTCAACACTATTCCAAGGGCAAGCCTCTGGATGGTGTCACCCCAGCCGGCAAGACCGCGGAGACGGGCTTCGAAGTCATTTTCCGTCCGGATGCCGAGATCTTCGAAGATGTTCATTTTTCTTTTGATATTCTAGCCAACCGCATGCGGGAACAAGCCTTTCTCAACGCCGGTGTTTTTTTGTCCCTCGAAGAAGAAGAGACGGGAAGGATCATCCAGTTTCAATTCCAAGGTGGGGTCGTTTCTTTTGTCGAATACCTCAACTTGAGCCGGGAAGTCCTCCACTCTCCTCCCATTTCCTTTTCCGGGGTCAGAGACGGTGTGATGCTGGATGTGGCGCTGCAGTACAATGACACCTACAACGAAACCCTCTTCACCTTTGCCAACACGATCCGCACCCATGAAGGCGGCACCCACGAGGCCGGATTCAAGTCGGCTCTCACGCGAGTCTGCAATGACTATGCCCGCAAACTGGGCATGCTCAAAGAAGCGGATGCCAACCTCTCTGGCGAGGACGTGCGTGAAGGCATCACCGTGATTGTGTCCGTGAAAATGCCCGAGCCCCAATTTGAAGGTCAGACTAAAACCAAACTGGGCAACTCGGAAGTGCGGGGCATTACCGAGAGCATCGTGGCAGAAGGCCTCTCAACTTTTTTTGAAGAAAACCCTCAAATCGCCAAGCGCATTCTCGAAAAATCCGTCCAGGCAGCCCGGGCCCGGGAGGCTGCCCGCAAGGCGCGGGAACTGACCCGCCGCAAAAGTGTGCTGGAATCGTCGGCGCTGCCCGGAAAGCTCACCGACTGCAGCTCGCGTGACCCTAAGGAATCCGAAGTCTATCTGGTCGAGGGCGATTCCGCCGGCGGGTCGGCTAAACAGGGACGGGACCGGCGGTATCAGGCCATCTTGCCCCTGCGCGGCAAAATTCTCAATGTCGAACGCGCTCGCGTAGACAAAATTCTGGCCAACGAGGAAATCCGAGCCATGATTACCGCCATCGGCACCGGCATTGGCGACGAATTCGTCCTGGAAAAAGCACGATACCACCGTATCGTGATCATGACGGACGCGGATGTCGACGGCTCCCATATCCGCACCTTGCTGCTGACTTTTTTTTACCGCTACATGACGCCCCTGATAGAGGCAGGATATGTTTATATCGCCCAGCCTCCCTTGTATCTGGTCAAAAAGGGCAAGTTCGAGCAGTACCTTTACGACGACGCCGCTCTTGCCCACCTGCAAGAGGAACTGGGACACGGCAAAGACATCAACATCCAGCGTTATAAAGGACTGGGCGAGATGAATGCGGAGCAGTTGTGGGACACCACCATGAACCCTGAAACCCGTACGCTACTGCAAGTTGAGCTGGAAGACGCGGTGGCGGCTGACTGGATTTTCGGTGTGCTCATGGGGGAAAAAGTGGAATCCCGCCGAGAGTTCATTCAGGAAAATGCCCACCTTGTCCGGAACCTTGACACCGTAGGATAAAGCGAGGAAACGATAAATGGCTGACATCGGGCATATTCTGCCCATAGATATTCAGGACGAAATGAAGAAGTCGTACATCGACTATGCGATGAGTGTCATCGTGAGCCGGGCGCTGCCCGACGTGCGCGACGGCCTGAAGCCGGTACACCGGCGCATCCTGTACGCGATGAACGAGCTGAGCAACACACCGAGCCACCCCTACAAGAAATCGGCCCGTATCGTCGGTGAAGTGCTGGGGCGCTACCACCCCCACGGCGACGTTGCGGTATATGACGCCATGGTGCGCATGGCACAGGATTTCTCCATCCGGTACCCTCTTGTGGACGGGCACGGCAACTTCGGGTCCATGGATGGCGACTCCCCTGCGGCCATGCGGTACACTGAAGTGCGTTTGTCGCAGATCGCCATGGAGATGCTGGTGGATATCGAGAAAGAGACCGTCGACTTCACGCCGAACTTCGACGAGACCACCAATGAACCGCTAGTGCTCCCTGCGCGGATCCCCAACTTGCTGATCAACGGATCGGCCGGCATTGCTGTTGGCATGGCGACCAACATCCCGCCCCACAACCTGGGCGAGATCGTGGATGCTGCCACCTATATTATCGACCATCCGGAAGCGACCCTAGAAGACTTGTTGCAGTTTGTGCCCGGCCCCGACTTCCCGACGGGCGGCATGATCATGGGCCGCGAAGGGATCCACCAAGCCTACGCTACAGGCCGCGGCATCATTGTCATGCGCGGGATAGCTTCTGTGGAGGAGCCTGAGCAGGGAAGAACCCGTATCGTCATCACCGAAATCCCTTACCAGGTCAACAAGGCACGTCTTCTGGAAAAAATTGCGGACCTGGTCCACGAACACAAAATTGAAGGCATTGCGGACCTCCGGGACGAGTCTGACCGGCACGGGGTTCGCGTTGTCATCGAGATTAAGCGCGACGGTGTGCCGAAGGTCATTCTCAACAAGCTATATAAGTACACGCCCTTGCAGCAGACCTTCGGCATTATTCTGCTGGCGCTGGTCGACAACCGCCCGCAGATTCTCTCCCTCAAGGAGATCTTGCACTACTTTGTGGTCCACCGCCGTGAAATCATCATCCGGCGCACCCAGTTTGACCTGCGCAAGGCCGAGGCCCGCGCCCACATTCTTGAGGGGCTGCGGATAGCTTTGCAGTTTCTGGATGAAGTGATTGCGCTGATCCGGGCTTCCGCCAGTGTGGACCAGGCCCGCAGCGGGCTGATGGAGCGCTTCGGGTTGAGCGAACTGCAGTCCAACGCGATTTTGGAAATGCGGCTGCAGCGTCTGACCCAGCTCGAACGCGAAAAAATTGAAGAAGAGTACCGCCAGATTCAGGCGCTGATTGCGCACTTGCGGGAAATACTATCCGATGAGCGCCTAGTCTACCAGATCATCAAAGATGACTTGGTGGAGATCAAAGACAAGTACGGGGATCCCCGGCGCAGCCAGATCGGGGCGGCCGTGCGGAGCATGAGCGATGAAGACCTGATTCCCGAGGAAGACATGGTCGTCACCCTGACTCACCGCGGCTACATCAAGCGCTCGCAAACCTCTGTCTACCGGTCCCAGAAGCGCGGTGGCCGCGGGGTGATGGGCAGCACTGTGCGCGAGGACGATTTTATCAACCAGCTGTTTATTGCCTCGACGCATGCTTATCTCTGTTTCTTTACTAACAAGGGGCGCATTTACCGCGTCAAGGTGCATGAAGTGCCGGAAGCGGGACGGCAGGCCAAAGGCATCTCGGTGGCCAATCTGGTGGCCATGGAAGCCGATGAGCGCATTGCTGCGGTGCAGACCCTGCCCCAAAATATTCCCGACGACACTTTCTGGGTGTTCGCCACCAAACAGGGCGTCATCAAGCGCACTGCGCTGGCGGACTATTCAACCTGGCGCGGGGGCGGGGTCATAGCCATCCACCTCGACGAAGACGATGAGCTTATCGGAGTCGAACAGACGGGTGGGCACAGCGATGTGCTGATGGCTACCGCATTCGGCAAAGTTATCCGCTTTGGCGAATCCGAAGTGCGGGCGATGGGACGCTCCGCCCATGGGGTCAAAGGCATCCGCCTCACCGATGGGGACAAAGTGGTGTCCCTGGCTGTGGTCAGCGATATGGGCCAACTGCTGCTCCTTACCGAAAAGGGATTTGGAAAGCGCACGGATACCCGCCAGTTCCGCGTGACAGGACGTCACGGCCAGGGCATTTGGGGCATTCGGGTCAACCCCAAGACCGGCAATCTGGTCGGCATTGTGCCGGTAGAAGGCCATGAGCAGTGCATGGTGATTTCAAGCGACGGCACCCTCATCCGGATGAACGTGGAAAATGTCTCAAAGCAGGGCCGCGACGCCCGGGGCGTGATGGTCATGCGTCTGGAAAAGGGGCAGACTGTTGCAGCGTTCACCCGGGTGGGAGCAGATGAAGAGAGTGACGATGGAGACGAAACTCGGTAAACTAAGCAGTAACGATCCAGCCATTTTTGACGGATCGCATACCTGTAAGGGAGGACTACACAAAACATGGAAGAAAAACAGGTTGGGACTTTTAACGTAAAGGCTGGATTAGCGGAAATGCTCAAAGGCGGGGTGATTATGGATGTCACCACCCCGGAGCAGGCAGTGATTGCCGAACGAGCGGGAGCTGTGGCTGTCATGGCGCTCGAGCGGGTGCCGGCAGACATCCGCGCAGCGGGCGGAGTGGCCAGAATGGCAGACCCGCGCATCGTCAAGAGCATTGAGGCGGCCGTGTCGATTCCCGTCATGGCTAAAGCGCGCATTGGCCATTTTGTGGAAGCTCAGGTGCTGCAGGCGCTGGATGTCGATTATATCGACGAAAGCGAAGTCCTCACCCCCGCCGATCCCCAGTATCACATCAACAAGTGGGACTTTCAGGTGCCCTTCGTGTGTGGCGCCCGCGATCTAGGGGAAGCGCTGCGGCGCATTGCGGAAGGCGCGGCGATGCTGCGGACCAAAGGCGAGCCCGGAACAGGCAATGTCGTCGAGGCAGTGCGCCATCTGCGCGCGGTCAATGCGGCGGTCAGGCGCTTGATTTCTACTCCGGACAGCGAACTGCCGGACTTGGCGAAAGAATTGCGGGCCCCCATTGAGCTGGTCCGCCAGGTTAAGGAGATGGGGCGGCTGCCCGTCGTCAACTTCAGCGCGGGAGGCATTGCCAGCCCCTCAGATGCGGCTTTGATGATGCAGCTCGGCGCGGACGGAATCTTTGTGGGATCCGGTATCTTCAAATCCCAGAATCCCGAGGCCATGGCCCGCGCTATTGTCCGTGCCACCTTGCATTTCAACGACCCTAAAATCATAGCGGAAGTCTCGGAAGGCATCGGAGAGGGCATGCCGGGTCTGGAAATGGCGACATTGACGCCTGCGGACCGCATGCAGGACCGGGGGATCTAAATGCGCATCGGTGTGCTGGCTATTCAGGGCGACGTGCGGGAGCATAAAAATCATCTGGTCAAAGTCGGCGCCACGCCAGTGGAGGTGCGCACTCTCCAGGACTTTTCCGGTGTCGATGGCCTGATTATCCCCGGGGGGGAAAGCACGACCATCGGGATGCTCATGCAGGAAGAAGGGCTGATTGATGCTATTCGGGCACGGGTGGTCAACGACAGTTTTCCTGTCTACGGCACCTGCGCCGGGCTGATTCTTCTTGCTAAAGACGTTGTCGGGCCTTCCCCCGCCCGCATCGGTCTTATGGACATCACTGCCGGCCGCAATGCCTATGGCCGCCAGTTGGCATCGTTCGAGGCAATGGTGCCCGTCCCTTCCCTACCTGGCGCCGACTTCCCCGCCGTGTTCATCCGGGCACCGCAAATTGTGGCGATGGGATCAGGGGTTGCGGCCTTGGCCGTTTATGACGGCCAAGTCGTGATGGCCGAGGAAGGCTCCTTGCTGGTTTCGGCATTTCATCCCGAAATGAGCGGGGATGTCCGCATCCACCAATACTTTGTGGATAAGGTGAGGAAAATGCTAGGGGTGCCCCCAGTAAAGGCGCTATAGTACCGGTTGTCAAGGCAGGATCGCCAAGAGCGGGGATCCTGCCTTTTTTTGAGACGGCAAAACTGGCTGTGGTTGACAAGCCGCAGGCAGTAAGGCAAAATCAAAATGGTCTTGATGACATGGCTAAGTGGGACAATGGAGAAGAATATGGGCTGGAAAACCCTAACAGAGAGCCGAAATCTGGTGCAATTCGGCAGGTGGTCTATCCTATTTCCGCTTCTTCCCGTATCCGGCGATGAGTCGGCGGAGCTCGCCGTTAAAGGGCACCAAGCTGGACGCCTGTGCGTCAATTGGGGTGGCACCGCGGGTTGCACTCGTCCCCGAATGTGGGAGGAGTTTTTATTTGCGTCCAATGAAAAGAGGCATAGTGATGAACTCACCAGTCATTTCAGCTATTCAAGCGTCTGAAGACGCTGTGATCCTGCTTGATCAGCGGGAGCTTCCCGGCCGCGTGGAATATCTCACATGCAGCAGGGGCGAGGATGTGATTGAGGCTATCCGGGAGTTAGCCGTGCGCGGGGCACCCGCTATCGGCATCGCTGCGGCTTACGGTTTATGGCTGTTTGTGAAGAGGGAATCCGACTCTGCAGGTTTTTGGAAGCACGTCGATAAAGCGGTAGATGCCCTCAAAGGGTCCCGGCCGACAGCAGTCAATTTGGCCTGGGCTCTCGATATGGTCCGAGACCAGATGGCAGGCTTGACCCCTCCGGAAGCGGTGGAAACATGCCGCAACTTTGCGGATATGCTCCTGGCTCAGGACATTGAGATCAATCGCCGGATCGGAGAACATGGTGCTGGCCTGTTTGAGAGTCCTTCTAGCATTTTGACTCATTGCAACACGGGAGCGCTGGCAACTGGAGGGTACGGAACCGCTTTGGGAGTGATTCGCTCCCTGCACCATGCGGGACGTTTGCGCGAGGTTTTAGTGGACGAAACCCGGCCGCTTCTGCAAGGAGCGCGCCTGACAGCATGGGAGCTGGAGCAGGAACATATTCCCGCCCGCCTGATTACCGACAGCATGGCCGGTGCCGTGATGGCGCAGAATATGGTGGACGGCGTGATTGTCGGTGCGGACCGAATCGCCGTCAATGGCGACACGGCTAATAAGATTGGCACCTACACGGTCGCCGTGCTGGCGTCGTACCACCATCTCCCGTTTTACATAGCGGCCCCTTTGAGCACCTTTGACCCTTCATCGCACACCGGTGCGGACATCCCGATTGAACTGCGGGCTGAGAGCGAAGTGCGCGGCTTCCGCGGAGCTATTTCCGCCCCAGAGGGATTCCCTGTCTACAACCCGGCTTTTGACGTCACACCGGCAGCCCTTATTACCGCCTTTATCACAGAGTACGGAGTCATCAGGCCACCGTTTGCCGAGAATATATTGGGTCTGCTGGCCAAAACGCCGTGACAGTCAAACGGAACGGGGCGGGAGATCACATCAAGGCTCTGCAGCCCGACACAACGGAAAGGCAGGAGAAGTGGGATGCTGGATATTAAGCGGATACGGCAAGAGCCAGATACCGTCAAGGCCCTTCTTGCCAAAAAACACGTCAAGGTGAACCTGGACACCGTCAAGGAACTGGACCAGAAGAGGCGGCAGGTCACTTTGCAAATTGAGCAGTTGAAAGCGCGGCGCAACCAGTCGTCAGAGGCGGTATCCCAGCGCAAGAAGCGTGGCGAGGATGCAGAAGCGCTGATAGTGGAGACGCGGCAGGTCGGCGAGGAAATCAAAGCCTTGGAGACGTCCCTGGAACCCATAGACAAAGAACTTCAGGATTTCCTGCTGACAGTTCCCAATACTCCGCTGCCACAGGTCCCTGCTGGCGAGTCGGCTGCTGACAACGTGGAGGTGCACAAATTTGGAACGCCCACAGTCTTCTCATTTCCAGTGCAGGCGCACTGGGACATTGGCGAGGCACTGGGCATACTAGATTTTGAACGGGCCCGCAAAATCAGTGGTGCGCGGTTCACCGTGCTGGCAGACGGGGGAGCGCGTCTCAGCCGGGCACTGATCAATTTTATGCTGGACCATGCGCGCGCCCGGGGTTATCAGGAAATGGCGACTCCCTATCTGGTTAACGCCGCGTCAATGTTTGGCACGGGTCAGTTCCCGAAATTTGTTGACGATGTGTTTCATGTGGTGCCGCATGATTACTATCTGATACCGACCGCGGAAGTGCCCCTGACCAATCTCTATCGTGATGAGATCATTGCTGCTCCCTTGCCGCTGAAATTCACGGCCTATACCGCGTCTTTCCGTGCGGAAGCAGGAGCCGCTGGGCGCGATACCCGCGGCCTTATCCGCCAGCACCAGTTCGACAAGGTGGAACTCGTGAGGTTCGAAGAACCAGAAAAGTCTGAGGCGGCTTTGCAGCAGATGTTGCGCGATGCAGAATCGGTTCTTGAGGACCTGGGACTGCCCTACCACACCGTCATGCTCTGCGGCGGTGACATGGGGTTCGGACAAGCCTTAACCTATGACATCGAGGTGTGGCTTCCCAGCTACGGCAAATATGTGGAAATTTCTTCCGTCAGCACGATGACGGACTTTCAGGCCCGGCGGGCCGGCATTCGTTACCGCCCCGCCGGCAGCAAGAAAACGGAACTGGTGCATACGTTAAACGGGAGTGCGTTGGCAGTAGGCCGCACGATGGCGGCACTGTTGGAAAACTATCAGATGGCCAATGGCCACGTCCAGATCCCCGAGGCTCTGCGGCCCTATATGGGTGGCTTGGACCAGTTGTAAATGGCGCAAGGCTAAGTTTTTCCAACGTTCCCCTCTTTATTTCAGCGGGAAATTGGAGTAAACTATAATTTGTCCTTGGAGGGGTAGCGTAATTGGTAACGCAGTGGTCTTGAAAACCACCGCCTTCGGGCTTGCAGGTTCGAGTCCTGTCCCCTCCGCCATTTTTTACTGGCATAGACTTCATCCAAATTTTGCAGGCTTGCCTTGCCCGTACAGATTGTGGTATTATAGCGCTTGCGCACGGAGGGATACTCAAGCTGGCCGAAGAGGGCGGTTTGCTAAACCGTTAGTAGGCTTTCAAGCCTAGCGTGGGTTCGAATCCCACTCCCTCCGCCACTTGTATAAGTGATTAAAATTTGTTATAATTTTAGAGTTGCGCCCGTAGCTCAGCGGATAGAGCGCTTGACTACGAATCAAGAGGTCCCAGGTTCAAATCCCGGCGGGCGCACCAAAATTTTTGAGGCAGGGCCAGGGTTTCAAGGATTTTACCACAGTATCCGGTGCCAGATTATCCTCTCGGGGCCAGCCCGGTGCCAGCTTAAGCAGAGACAACTCAGCGTAACCAAAGGAATTCCTGAGAACTTTAGAGGGAGTTCTATTTTTTATTAGGCCCATTTTGGTATATATTAACCTGGAGATGTACCATGGATACATTTTTAATATTCCTATAATTCATGTTAATAAATGCCATTTTAGAAAAAAAGGAGGAATTCTCGTGGGAGCCACAGTAAACACTGATCACATTAGCCAAAAACCTACGCTAGAAACATTATTACACACTATCACCCCAGAGAATCGGCATAGCGAAACGGAATGGTATCGTGAAGGGAAAGAGTTGCTGTGACCACGGCGCCTAACTCATTCATAGAGTTCGGTGCGCTCCATGCGGTGGGTACGCATTTCCATAGCTAGCAAAGAGGCCCCGCAAAAAGAGGCGAGCGAGGCATTATTCCAAGATGGACGAGCTAGTCGTATGGTATCAAGCCATGGTAAAGGCATTAACAAGGCGGCAGCAAATTGATTGGCTTCGCGTTCTTGCTCGGATCCGTTCCAGTTCGTGTGAGGTTGCCATTCAAGCATTTCGACATCGATAAGATTTCTGGGCTCAGACCATGCATCTCCTGCGTGCATGTGTAAGAGCCAATGCCCAATTTCATGGGCTATCGCAAACCGTTGGCGAATGGGTGAATCGAACTGATTCACCCAAATTTTCCCGCCATCAACGGATTTTTGGATGGCGCCAGTAATGCTGGAATTTTGAAAGTGTGCATCATAAATAGCAATGCCAACAGCATTAGCGACCTGCATAACATCGATGGGAAATTGCGTTTCTCCCACCTCTTGGAGAGTGTTTATGGCTAGAGTTTCGATTTCTGATTCACGCTGAGATGTCATCACGTCCACCTCTCAAAAAACACTTTATTGTATTCTATCAAAGGGTAGATTACGCACGCAAAAAAGCAACTAACCGTTACCAGCGATTAGTTGCCGACAATTTATCCCCACACAGAAAGGAAGTGACGTTAACACTAAGTCTTACCTGAGAGCGTGATGACGGCAATCACCGCGTTCTCTCTGGATTTCTTTCACAAACAGCTATCGTATAATACCATCCTCCTATAGGCCTGTCAAACGTTTTTTCATACGCCGTTCGCACGGATTCCATGAGCGCCATTAATTTTTTCACCGCCCGCACGAAGGCGGCGGGATCCCGGTGATTCGTGTGATCCATCTCTCGGAGGGTGGCATCTATCATCTCCGTGAGTTTCACAGCATGGTTCATCCCCCATGCCAGCGCAGCGGTCATCTCGGGCGGCCACGCTATCCGCATGGCCTCTTCAAGAACATGATCCGCTACCGACTGATCCCACTCTGGCGTATCCAATACTCCCCACGGTCCTTTAATGAGCTTGCCTTCCGGGGAGGGGTGAGACGAGGATCCATAGCCCACGGCATCCAAATACCGGCCCATGGTTACTCCCCCCCTTCCACGACACGGAATTTATGGATGGCACGGCCACCAGTTTTTACCACGACCGGTACAGTTTGAATGAGGCCAGATGTTAGGAGCTCTTGGATAGCCTGTGATAACTCTGAGGCGGGAATGTGATTGGAAAAAACGAGGGAACAGAAGTCTGAGCGGGATATTGGCGATTCGCGATGATCCGACAGATAGGCATAGATACGGTTGGCTTGATCGTTCATCGTCGGTCCCCCGGCTTTTTCTAATAGAACTTTTGTACCTGTTCACCGCCATGATTGATTTTCTAATAGAAATTTCTCACGACAAACCCGCCATCCCGCACGGGGCTTGACTTTCCAGCTCTGAAA
>JAKAAS010000462.1 GCA_021802225.1 Bacillota bacterium | reverse complement strand
CCAATGGCTATAGGAAGAAAAGAGGAGAGGAGGCTCGACACATGGGGCTGATTGCACGGGTATCTACGATATTCAAATCGAAAGTGAACAATATCCTGGATAAGGCTGAAGACCCTCGCGAGACCTTGGAGTATTCCTACCAGAAGCAAGTCGAGCAGCTTCAGCAGGTACGGCGCGGCGTTGCGGAGGTGGTGACCTCCAAAAAGCGGATTGAGCTCCAGTTGAACAAACTGCAGCAGATGGCATCGCAGTGGGACCATGATGCCCGCGATGCGGTGTCGGCGGGCCGGGATGACCTCGCTCAGGAAGCGCTGACGCGCAAGCAGGGTGTCGTCGGCCAAATGCAGGGCTTAGAGACACAGATTGCAGACTTGGAGAAAGAGGAGCACCGCCTGCAAGATGCCCAGCAGAAGCTGTCCCTCAAAGTAGAAACGTTCCGGACCCAGAAAGAAGTCATCAAAGCGCAGTATTCCGCAGCGCAAGCCCAGGTGAAAATTGGCGAGGCCTTTTCGGGATTAGGTGAGGACATGGCCGATGTCAACATGGCATTGCAGCGGGCGCAAGATAAGACGCAGTCCCTGCAGGCCCGGGCGCAGGCAATTGACTCACTGTCGGAGGCATCATCCTCTACACTGCAACTCGATGCTGCGCATTCCAGCGGCGACTCCATCCGCGATGAACTAAACCGACTCAAAGGCTCCTCTTCTGTGACCGACGAACTGGCCAAGCTGAAAGAGGAAATGGGCAAGGGAGAATCATCATGATTGTGCGGATCCTGGCGGAAGGCCAGTATGATGTAGACGGGGTGAAGCTCGACGAAATACAGCGCCTGGATGACGAAGTGATGCAGGCTATCATGAACGATGACGAGAAGCATTTTCACGTGCTTTACGAGGAATTGGTAGCCTTGGCGAGGAGCGGCAGCCCCCTTAATCTGGATGATTTCGTCGAATCGGATATCATCCTTCCGGCTGCCGATACCAGTCTTGCCGAGGCGAAAAAAATGTTCAGCGAGTAGCAACCCTAAAATGGAGGGTCCCAGAGCGCGTACCACCGCTCCGGGTCTTTTTCTATGGGCATAAACGGTTTTAAGGTCTCGGCCACCCGAAATTCGCGAGCATTGTCGCGGGCATGGGACAATTGGGGGACAAAGGGGTAGAAAGCGGCACGCCGATACGTATAAATCAGGTACCAGGGCGGGTCAAACGCAAACATGGCTGCGAGCAAACTATCCCCGTAACCTGCTTGCTTGAGCATGTCAGCGGTCAAATGCAAGGCGTTGATGACATCTTCCGGATCCTTGCCCTCGAAGACAATCCAGCGGTAGCCCTGCTGGTCGTCGACGTGGCGTGCGGTGACAGGCATGTCTTTGCCGCCGAGCTGCAATATCTGCTGCACGTCCTTTTCCAGGGCGTCATACCCCGAATTGTCCACAGTGCGCAGAACGATTGAGGCCTGCCCGGCAAAGGTGCTGCTCAGGCGGGTCTCGATATCCAGCATCGCGGTGGAGAGGGCAAAGAGTTGGTCGGTCTTGCCCTCCGGTATCCTGGTGCGGCCGAACAGCGCATCAAAGAATCCCATAATCTCCTCCTTGAGTGTCGGTCTATTTCTCCATGTCTTCCTGCATCTTCTGCAAGTGCGCAATGCGGTGCTGGAGCGACGGGTGGGTCGAGAACATCTCCATCATGCTGTCCTTGCGGACGGCCGGAAAAATGAAGAATGCATTGAAGTTTTCGGCCTGCCGCAGATCTTTTTGCGGAACCCGGCTCATGTTGGCGTTAATCCGCTGCAAAGCGCTCGCCAAGTAAGCGGGGTGACCCGTCAAGATGGCAGAACCCCGGTCCGCCGCGTACTCGCGGTAGCGGGAGAGTGTGCGGATGAGCACGTAGCTGATGGCCCAGACCACCAGGGAAGCCAGCCAGATCAGCATAATGGCCTGTCCGCCGCGGCGCCCGCGGTCCTCTTCCGCCATCAGGCCGAAGAAAAAGAACTGCTGCACAATGAATGCCGCAATCATCGCAAAGAAGCTGGCAAGCGTGATGACAGCCACATCGTGGTTTTTGATGTGGGTCAGTTCATGCGCCAGCACGGCTTCCAGCTCTTGCTCGGGAAGCTGGTCGAGCAGGCCCTGGGTGACCGTGATGGTCGCCTTCTTGGGGCTGCGCCCGCTGGTGAAGGCATTGGGCATCCGGGTTGACATGATGGCGATTTTCGGCACCGGTATGTCAGCCAGCTGCGACAGGCGCTCCACCGTTGCGTAAAGCTTGGGAGCTTGCTGCGGGGTGACCACCCGGGCTCCTGTCGTCAGCATGACGAGACTGTCAGAAAAAAAGTATTGGCTGAATGCCAGCGCCGCAATGATCATGATGAGCAGGGGCAACCCTACGCGCAATTCCCACAGCACGACAACAAACGCCAGGTACAAAGCTGCTAGCAACATCATGGTAATGAACATCCGAAGCGATAAACCAAAGTCGTGGCCATACCAGGCCGCAGTTTTTTTTGCCATGGACGGTACGCTCCTTTCCTCTTATGATATAGTCTACGTCGTTACGGCTATCCGCTCAAGTGGTAGGCAATGGCGGCGAGCCTAAAGGGCGGCATGCAGAGGCCCCACAGCAGGTGGCGGAGCCTCGGGAAATGTTGTGCTGCAAGGGTTTCCCCTGGTTTGGCCAAGCCGCCCGAAATGATGAAATTTCCTCAGGTCCGGCTGGCGGCTTTGGCTCTTCAATGCGCCTTTCGGGATCAAGATAATGTGTGCCAGCCACCGCCTTCTTATGCATAGCCGTGTGCCGGTGCAGCCTTATTTCTCACCCGATGGCGCTTTGCAAATAAAGTTCTTGCAAAATGCCAAGTGGGGGAGTACAATAGTTTTTGCTGCTGGGGGATGATGTAGCGGTAGCATAGGTGACTCTGGATCACCTCGCCTAGGTTCGAATCCTGGTCCCCCAGCCAATTTCGGCCCCATAGT
>JAKAAS010000461.1 GCA_021802225.1 Bacillota bacterium | reverse complement strand
GACCCATGACCCCATCTCATAACACATCTACCGGACCAATCCGGCGATGCCATTGGCCAGAAGAAGGATGGCAATCAGGGCGAGACCGGCTGCCGACCCTCTAAGCACCCATTTTTGAAACCCGCTCCCCAGCCAGTTGACTCCCCGCGCCACCAGCACCGCCAGAACGATTTTAATCCCCACCAGGGCAAGATAGAAGGCGCCGACGAAGAATACGCCGTACACCATCCGGGCGTGGATGGCGCGCAGTGTGATGGGCGCCCCCACTATGGCCCAGAACAGCCAGGCATGGGGATTGAGGAGATTCATCAGCGCGGCCTGCCAAAAAGAGGTCCGGTGCCCAGCTGGCAATGCTTTGGGAGGAGAACTTGCCCGCGCCGCGACTTGAGACTCGCCAGCGGCTGCCAACTGCGCCGGTGCCAGTCCAGCGTCCACCGCAACCGACGCTTTCCATGCGTCGGCGGCGATGTAGCCGACCAGCAGAGCTCCTGCGGTGCTGATCAGGTACAGCACCGTGCGGGGGACGAGTCCGATAACCCCCACCGTCCCCGCCACGATGACCGCGTCGGACAACAGTGGCGCACAAGCTACGGCTGCCCCGGCGCGCCAGCCAAAGCGCGCCGCCTGCGACAGCACCAGGGTTTGCAGCGGCCCCGGAGTGAGCCCCGACGCCAGCCCTATCGCCAGGCCCAATACGATAAAGTGCACGAACTCGCCCCCTGTACCACTCAACTTTCGCAGTTCAAAAAAGGCATTGGCCTCTTATCTCCGCCATTGGCTGAATCTGGTCTTATGGGTACCCAGGCGCCCCTGGGGATCATATTGTTCTTGCATGGCCGCCGAAGCAGAATCTTGGGCATTGCCTAGGCTCTCACCAAACCGCCGGTCAAGAAGTCCACGAAACGCTGCGCTGGGCAGAACCGTCTTCCTTCCCCACTAGTCAGGCGCATCCCCGGGTTTTCTGGCAGCAAACCGGTGTGCGCCCACCCTGACAGCGTACAGCAGACCGTAGCGTTTGGACATCTGAATCTGAACAACTTCAAACAGGTGAACGGCACGGCTGAGCATTTCACCGGTGATTCTGTCCCGAGGAACTTAGGCGCATTGCCTTTCCTGAACAGTTTATTCTGTAAAACCAAATGATAACAGTTTAATGGTCGTGCTGTCAGGAACTCGCCGCATGTGTCCACTATGCCGGTTCTCCGAGGAGTTGAAAACATCAAAAAAGTTTTCCGATCCTGCTATATTTGCGACACATGTCGCGTACGCTAAATACTCAACGTACACTCTGTACATCAAGGATTCTCTGTACTATGATTGGAGGAGAAGAGGACGGTGATAATCATGGAGACGTTGCTGAACGCTACCGATGTTCGCAAAGACTGGGGTCATTTTATTGATACGGTGGTTCGTGTTGGACCTCAATTCATCAAGCGAAATCGGGACACAATAGTAGCTATTAGTACAGACCAGTTAAAGGTGCTGTTTTCATCGTTTCGCTTTAAGCTTGATGCCGCTCGGGAGGAGGACGGATCCTATAGTGGAACTGTAGATGGTTTGAACAATGGCACGACTCTTAGGAGCTGTAAAATTTTAAACTACGATTCGTGATCACTGAGAATCCTTCGGTCGGGGCGAGATGGTATAATTCCATTGAGTATTTTGATTCTCATGGGCGGTTATTCGAATTTGCGCCCATTCCTCTGGCGAAATTTTGGCCCCCTTGCCGGTGTCATACGTGTTTTTGTCCGAATCACATTGAATGTGCAGTCCCCCATGATTGGTGGTGGCGGCGATCAGGTTGACGACGACCTCGAGGGTCGTCAGAGGTCGTCCGCGCCAATTGAGGCTGATGGCCGAAAACATCCGGTGCTCAATTTTGTTCCACTTGGACGTCCCCGGCGGAAAATGGCACACGGTGATCGGCATCTGCAGTTCATCAGCGAGATTCTGCACGGCGAGTTTCCAGAGACGGGAACGGGAGCTATTGCTCCCGCCGCCATCGGCCGTTATCAAGAGGCCCTGGGCATTGGGGTAAAGCTGGCGCCCCATGCGATACCACCACTGGCGAATGCTCTCGACGGCGAATTCGGCGGTATCGTGATCGGTGCCCACATTGACCCAGCCCGAATTATCCGTGGGATCATAGACCCCGTACGGGATCGCCTTGCCCAGCTCTTTGTCCATAAAGTCGTGGCCATTGACGTCAATGGGGGTCTTGGCCGCATGGTATTCGCGGCCATTATTCTTAAAGAGCCCGATCAGTTCTTTCTTTTTGGCATCCACGGAAATGACCGGATTCCCGAGCCCTTGAAACTGACGGGTCATCTCCGCGATGTAGGTGAACTGCCCATCCCGGTCGGGATGGTGACTGCCGGATTCAAACCGTTTCCGATTGGCTTGCATACTATAGTGATTCTTGGTGAGCAGCTGGGACACGGTCATGCGACTGATAGGCATGCCTTGGGCGGTTAAGGCGCGGGCTAAATGATCGAGACTTTTCGTGGTCCAGAGCAGGGGCGATTCGGGATCGCCTTGCGTGCTTTCGCCGACCAGTTTCAGCAGCGCCGACTCCAGTTCAGGGTAGACCGCAGTAATGGGCTTGCGCCCACCGCCCGGGCGGCGGATGCGATCGGGATCGAGTGACGCGGTGCCTTGCAACTGGGCGACGCCCAGTTGCAAGGTATCCGGGGAAAGCCCCGTCACCGCGTGGATGACCTTTTGCCCACCATAGCCCAAGGATAAGACCATGGCCGCCGCGAGGAGACGCAGGGACTTTTCATCGAAGACCGTTTGGCACTGCGTAAAAATTTCCTGATACCGTGCATGGTCTTGTGCCGAAAACTCGATGATTGGGTTCAATGTCGTGCCCCATTTCTACGTAAATTTTCTCAACGTAGAATAGCAGAGAGGCGATACAAAGTCCAGCAAATTTTAATTCCGGAGTATTTCGTAGTTTAAAATTATAAGG
>JAKAAS010000460.1 GCA_021802225.1 Bacillota bacterium | reverse complement strand
CGTCTGGTCGGTTACGCCCCGGTGGTCCAGTGTTTTCATCAGTTGAAGATAGAGACAGGCCGCACATTCCGGTGCGATTTTCATAATTCACCTCGGCATTTCTGATATTATGCGTTTGGTTTCCCTTGGGTTCTAGTGTACCATGAAGATCTAGATATTTGCCCCGGTCATCATGAGAGAAGGAGGAACTGGCGGTGTGCGGTCGATATTCTTTGGGCTTGTCATGGGAAGAATTGGCCAGCCAGTGGCACTTGACGTCTGCCCCCAGCCCGCCTTGGAGTCCACGCTACAACATTGCTCCGGGTCAGGACATTCTCGCCATTGGCAACGATGCCGGTGGCGAGCCGACCGCGGTTTGGGTACGCTGGGGTTACCCTATGCGCGGACGGATGCTGATCAATGCCCGCCAGGAAAACTTGCTGACCAAGGCCTTGTACCGTGACGCGGTGGAGTGGCAACGCGCTGTGGTGCCTGCGGACGGATTTTATGAATGGGCCAAATCGAGCAAGCAGCCCTTCCGGTTTGTGGGCCCGGGGCCTTTGAACATTGCTGGATTGCTGCTGCGTTCTGCGGAAGCGCCGCTCTGGCGCATTGTGCTGATAACCTGTGCCGCCAGCCGCTGGATGGAGGGAATTCATTCCCGCATGCCTTGGCTTTTGACTTCCGATCAGGTGCCTCTATGGCTGGACCGGTCATCTGCACAGTACCGGGCGCTGGTGCCAAAAGAGGATGTTGTCCTGACCCACTATCCGGTGTCGAAGCAGTTGAACAGCAGCCAAGCGGATAGTCCGGAACTGATTGCCCAGGTTCCAGACTCCTGAGGCCAAGCGCTTCCCCCGACCGTACAATTGCGAAGGGGGTCGGGGCGGGAGTGCCTGGATGCGTTGGGAGACTGGTTACGACGGAGTGACCGCGATGGTGATGGAGCGGATGAAGTAGGGATGAACGGGTAAAGAATCTTCCTGCATCGCCGGATTATATTTTACTTTTCCCGCCGCAATTTTTTGTACCACGGTCATGCCTTTGGTTACCCGGCCGAGCTCGGTATAAATAGGGTTTTGGTTGAGGGTTGTGCTCTCCGCACCGGTGCACACGAAAAACTGGCTGCCGTTGGTCGCCGGAGTGCCTGAATTGGCCATGGCGACAATTCCTGGCTGGTATGGGTAGGTGGCATCCTTGCCCGTCCACTGATACCCGGGGTTGCCGGTCCCGTTATTGAGAGGGTCTCCCGTCTGGAACATAAAGGGTTTGATGACCCGGAAAATCTCATCACCATTGAAAAATCGGTGGTCGGCTAAAAAGACAAAGTTGTTAACGGCGTGGGGATCTTTTTGGGCGAACAATGATATGTCGAAGGTGCCCGCAGAGGTGTTCACTGTGGCCACGTAGGAATTGTTCGGGTTGATTGTCATTTTCGGCGGGGCTTTCCAGCGCAGGTTGCGGCCGCTGGCGAGAGGGGGAGTCTTGTGGGCGGGTGCGGCCTGCTGGCCGCAGCCGGCCACCAGGCCCGCCGTTAGCACAGACAATGCGGGTACGGCGATAATTTGGCGTAGTCTCATAATGTGGCATCACTCCGTTGTCGTATTTTCGCCGCCCATTGTACCATGAATGCGGCGCGGTTCACACCGCTTTCCTGTTCATCGGCTGCCTGACTAGGCTGATTGTGTGGACGATGGCGGCCCCGGCCAGCATCGCCAGACCCGTCAGTGTCACGCCCTTCCAGCCGGACAGGGACCACGCCCAGCTGGCAATGCCTGATCCTAAAGAGCCGCCGAGAAAGTAGGTGACCATGTATACGGTGTTGAGCCGGGCCCTGGAATCGGGCCGCAGCGCGTAAATCCGCGACTGATTGGAGATCTGGCCGGCCTGAACGCCGAGGTCGAGAAGGATGATGCCAATGATCAAAGCCCAAAGGTTGCCCGATAGCGGCCACATCCACAAGAATGCCACGGAAACGAGGATGATGGCCACGGTGATGGTGATTCTGGGATCGCGCCTGTCGGCTGCGCGTCCAGCAACAGGGGCGACGCTTGCGCCCGCGATCCCCAGGAGGCCGAACAGGCCGATAACCGACGCAGGGTAATGGTAGGGCGCTGTGCCGAGACGGAACGTCAGGGTGGTCCAGAAGGCGCTGAACGCGCCAAATAGCGCAGCTCCAGTCAATGAGGCGCGGACTAGTTCCGGTTCTTCCCGGATTAAGGGACCGAGCGAGCGGATCAGTCCCGTGTAGTTCAAGGTATGGCGGTGCGGATAAGAACGGGGGAAAAACCGGGCCATAGCGGCTGCAAAAATCAGCATGAGGATTCCAGCCAACTGGTAAACCCGGGGCCATCCCAGCCAGTCGCCCACCAATCCGCTGACCGTGCGCGCTCCTAATATTCCAATCAGCAGTCCACTCATCACGACGCCAACCACTCTGCCGCGGGACCCGTCCAGGGCAAGGTCAGCAGCGACGGGAACAATCACCTGCGGCACTACGGTGACCAAACCCAGCGCGAAGTTCATGATGAGGAAAGGGGTGAAGGCGGGAGTGATAGCGACAAGCTCCAACGCGAAAGAGGTCAGGATAAACAGCCCCACAATCAGCCGTTTGCGCTCCCACAGGTCAGCTAGGGGCACAAACAGCAAGAGACCCGCCGCATAGCCGATTTGTGTGAGCATGGTCACAATCCCGACTTCAGCTGGCCCGACATGAAATGTGTGGGCCATGAGTGTCAGCAGAGGCTGGTTATAGTAAAGATTGGCAACACTGGCACCGGTCGCGACGGACATGAAGATGACAAGCCAAGAAAATGTCATGAGTCCCTCCTGCTGGTGTTGGGGCGTTAGTATTCCATTGTAGAGGCTTTTGGCTCTCCCGAACACTTGCGCCACCCAGATTGTGGTTTAAAATAGTCCCAGGATTGGGATAAGAGAATAAGATGTCGCGGTTTCAGTCCATAGACCCTTTGAGTCGGGCTGAACCATGAAATG
>JAKAAS010000459.1 GCA_021802225.1 Bacillota bacterium | reverse complement strand
TCATCGGAACGGGCAAGGATCTCAACATGGCGACCAGCCATGCGGTCACGCGGGCGGCACGGTTTATGAACATGAGTGAGGATGAAATCTTGAACCGGGGCACTGTCAGTGGGGAAGTGCAGATTTCGCGGCTTCCCGGCGTGGTCCAACTGAGTCTCCAAGTGCCGCGCCGGATTCTGGAATCAAAAGGTCTGTGGAACCTCGTTTCGGAACACTACAACGCATGAATGGCCGGCGGCCAAACCGCCAATTCTCTCAAGGCCTCTTCACGGAACAGCTTTCCGTGAAGAGGCCTTCATTGCGGGATCCTATTTGCGTGGCTGTGGTAAGGAATTCTAATCGTTGGGGAGTCCATGTTCCTTCGGCCCCCAGGCCGCCGGCATGTACAGCCAGCGGAGATCGCTTCGTGTCTGGCTGGCGTATTTTTCTCAGCTGGCCGGCACGTCCCTAACGGTTCGGCGTCGGTTGCCAGTCATGCTGATTGAACGCGTCATGCCAGGCACGGATGTTTCGCCTAACGTGTTTGAGGGCGCAGAGGCGAGGAGAAGAGCGCGGCGTTTCCCGGGTGCATGAACCGCCCAGTGCGCGGGGATAAGGGCGAACCATAACACTCAAGGAGGTAACCATGCCCAAACTGACTTCTTCAGAATTCCAGCAGATTCATGAGATCGCCACCGCTGATGCGACCCTGATCGCTAAGGCCACGGGTTTTTTGTCTTTCATCCAGGATTCTGATCTAAAATCCATGGTGGAGAACGAGCGCCGCAAAGCCGAAACGCATTACAACGAGCTGATTGATATCGCCAATGGCGAGTCCCTCAATCAGAAGTTTGAGCAGCTTGATGGGGGACTCAAGGGCCGCCCGCGGACATCGGCCTCTCAGTCTCCCTCACCAGTGCAACCAAAAGTGGGGCAGGGCTTTTCGGACCGGGTGATTGCCGCAGATCTTCTGGACTATTCCAAGAGCATGACGGTGCGCACGATCTGGGCTGCCACAGAAATTTCTCACGTTGGCATCCGCCGCGCCCTGTCGGAGATGGCTCGGTACCACCTAGATGCAGCCTATGAGTTTTACCGTTTTATGGAGATGAAGGGATGGTACGTTCCTCTTGGGGCGACGGACAATGCTGAGCAGTGGTTCAGACAGAATCACGAGCAACTGATCGCATCCACGCACGGGTCTGCCCATACAGACGGCGACTGGACCGGCGCAAATGCCGTATTACCCTCCTGAACCATAAAGAAACAGCGGAATCCCGCAAGGGACTCCGCTGTTTCTTTATGGTTGAAAGTTTTTGACCGGCCGTGTGCAGCCTCGGTTAAGGTTTCGGTCCATCCTCAACAAACTTAATACTGGCTCGGTCCTTGAATGATGGCACCAGTTGGGCTCATGGAACCGTATACCCGTTGCCTTAGGTTCGATGTCTCCGCCGAAACCATCGTCATGGCAGAGACGTCGCCGCAGCCGGGATATGGGCTCGATGCCTTCCCGACTGGATAGCGTGACGCAGTGGATCCAGCGCCAAGCCAGCGCCCACACCTTTCTGGTGTGCCACGAGGCTAGCCCGACGGAATTGGGTTGGCGAGTCATCTGGGCGAGTCGCACGTCGCCTGTGCGGTGATTGCTTCGGGAATCATTCCGCGGAAGGTCGCAGACCATGTCAAAACGGATCGCCGCGATGCTCGAAAGTTTGCCGAAGATTTACGCGCCGGCTGAGTCCGGTTCACTTGCCGATGATAAGGGAAGACGCCTTCTGTGATCGCGGGCCTTGCGCCTCAGCCGTTGAGGATCGCCGCCGACTTCGCCAGCGGGTGAAAGGTCCTTTTGCGCTGGGACATTCATTGCCCTGAGAGGATGTTGACCGGGCGTCCCCGCTACAGCCAATGGATTCGGACGCTAAAGACGACGCCCCCTGCGGGAGTGCGCACGGAATGAGTCAATTAGAGGAACTCGACGTGCGACTTCCGCGACTTGATGCCGCCATTCAGCAGGCCATCTGCCCGCCCCCCTTTCTGCTGGCCTTCAGATGTTGTGGGTATCGGCGGGATTAGCGCCGCCACGCTTTTGGCGGAAGTCGACGAGTTCAGCCCAATTGCCCTCCCCACCGCGCTCATTGCCTTTGTCGGGCTCGTCCCGAGCGAATCCTCCAGCGGGTGGCAAGCAATGGCGCGAAACTGGCAATTTCCATCGGCGGCAAGTTGGCCCTGCGTCAGACTAGCTGGCTTGCCCAAAATCGACTCCATGACCGCCTGCGCCGCATGGGCGCGAACCGCGCCGTATTATTACCGTGTCCACCCCCTCGCTATATCCAACCTGAATTATCTAAGAACGTATGTACGAGAATAGTAAATAGTTAGCCTCTGGGTTTAGACGGCGGGTCTATGATAAATTGTCAGTATTCGCGTTGCGAAGATACGAGGTCGTTCTAGTCAATTGCGCAAATGAGGTAAGTCCAGCGAACATCGCTAGATCGTGAAGGCCCGCATTGTGCATTTCGTCGGTCTGGGATTGGCAACAATCTGTAACTACAGTGACCCGATAAAATTGATAAAAGGCGTCTGAAGCGGTGTTGCGTACGGCCACATTGGTCCACACGCCTACCAGCACTACTTCCTCAATCCGCTCTTCGCGAAGATAAAGGTCTAAATCCGTATAAGAAAACCCGCTATGCCGCCGCTTTAGGACTTCATAATCCGAATCACGCCGTAGCATGGCTAGCTCGTCGATTAATTTGGCACCCCAGGTACCTCGAACAGCATGGACCGGGCGAATGGTAAAATCTTTGTCGTCTATGCGATGAGCGTCCTGTACATAGATAACCCGCCACGAATTCTGATGAGCGAAATTTATCAAGTTGGAAACATTCTCTATAATATCTCCAGCCGTAGGACAGTATAGTGCGTTATCAGGATTTTTGATAAGATCATTAATCATGTCGATGACCAATAGGGCGTGGTTATTCATCATTTATCCT
>JAKAAS010000458.1 GCA_021802225.1 Bacillota bacterium | reverse complement strand
CGGGCGCCTATCGCACGCCATAACATGAACTTTTCGACAAAATACTCCGAACTCCTGCATGGTCCCATGTTAAACGAAATATTCTGACTCAAACGCGCAGACTGGCACGTTCTGCCTGGCTGCATGACTGCGCCATCCTCCCGCATTCCACGCATTGCATAGTGAGCAACTGTTCCACAGGGAGACGGCGCCTCACGTCACAGTATACCCGTTATCTTGGCGCCGGCGAAGTGGGTGAAGCCATCTGCAGTCAAGCGGCGGCGCACTGCGGTGCCTCACACGCCTTGCAGGCATGGTCAAATGACTTGAGTCGGCGGCTCTAGTCACATCGCGCTTTGCCCTTGCACACAACAACCCGGCGCAGGGTCGGGATACTACATAAAACCCCACGCGCTCACCCACCGTTTCCGCGGTCTCCCGGGCGCATGAATCCAATCGAGCGGGCGCCTCCCGCCTGGCAGGACCGCCAGGGGTTACAGATGATATACTCATCATGGCGGCTCTTGCCAAGAGGCTTTGGACTAGTTGTTTGGCGCGGACCGGATTGAATGGCCAAAACTCGTTGGCGTTTCGCAGCGCCTCCTTGCAGGAGAAGCTGCGGGCTCACGCATCATCCGGCCAGCAGGAAGCCCCGAAGTTGCGGTCGGCTCCCCACTAACTACGGATGCGACGTCTTAGGAGTGCTTGATAATGACGAAGAAAGCTTCTGCCCTGCCCCTTGCCGCTCTCGGCACCATGACCCTCATCTGGGGCTACAACTGGGTGATCATGAAGGCCGCGTTAGCGGACTCCCCGCCCCTCATCTTTGCCGCACTGCGCGTTCTTGGCGGCGTGGCCGTTCTCTTTGTGGTGCTCATCTGGCTCAAGCGCCCGCTGACCATGCCTCCATGGCGCTATGTGGTGCCATTGGGGCTCTTGCAGACCACCGGCTTTGTGGGATTTGCGCTCTGGGCCCTGCAATATGGCGAAGCTGGCCAAACCGCCATTCTCGTGTACACCATGCCCATTTGGTTGATTATCTTTGCGTGGCCCATTCTGGGCGAGCGGGTGCACGGGCTCGAATGGCCGGCTCTGGGGATGGCGGTCGTAGGGGTGGTGTTCATTCTGGAACCATGGCATCTCCATCACCAGACAGCCGGGCCGCTGCTGGCGTTGCTGTCTGGGATTTTCTGGGCCGGGTCCGCCCTTTGGCAAAAGCGGTACGCTCCCCCCAATGCTGATCTGTTTGCTGTCACGGCCTGGCAAATGGCCTTCGGGGGAGTGGCGCTGGCGGTCCTGGCGCTGCTGGCTGAGCCTGTGCGCATCGACTGGACTCCCTTGTTTATCGGTGCCTTGCTTTATAACGCCATTCCCGGCAGCGCCTTAGCCTTGCTGCTGTGGGCTTACGCGGTGGACCGGCTGCCGTCGGGCATTGCCGGCATGGCCACGCTTTTCAGTCCTCTCATCGGAGTGCTGGCAGCGTGGATTCAGCTTGGGGAACGGCCCGGCGCATGGGAGGGGACGGGCATGGCTGCCATCTTTCTGGCGCTGGCCTTAATTAGTTGGCAGCAGTGGCGGCCCCACGAGGACTTGCCGCTTCCCGCCGAACAGGAATAGTGCCGGGGTGCATTGCCGCCAGGCCAGAATATTTGTGATGCTCTAATGAAAGTCATGTGCTCGGCGCGCCGGGTCAAAGACAAGCGTTGCGAGATTCCCCATCACACAGGAGACCCGCGTTTGCGCCTCGTGGGGCGCACACGCGGACGAAAAAGGGGGCAGCCGCGATGCCGGAGCTAATAGCATCAACATCTAGTTGTATATCTACTGATAATGGTCAATATATGGTCATGACGTCTTTTTCAGAGGAGCGGCCTTGATATGGTTCCCCAATCACTATTGCGGGCGACACGCCATCTGAGCTACTGGCTTCGCTGGCTGATCGAAGTATTGATTCTCATCACGCTGGCCTTTGGCATCATTGCGTTCTTGGCGCACTGGTTCGAGCTAGTCCAGCATCCGGCCCTGATCTTGTCCCACCTGCATGAAGTGCTCGATGACATTTTCACCCTGGTGCTGCTCGTGGAGATGCGGGACTTGTTCCGACACCTCTCCCCGCCCAGGCTCCTGGATATTGTGGCGACCGTGATGGCCCGCCAGCTGGCCCTGAGCCACAGCCTCGACGGCATGCTTCCCGCCGCCGGCGCCATCGCTGTGATTATTGTGGTGCGCGGACTCTGGACACGATTTTTCGGCAAGGAAGAGCCCGAGAAGATGTCATGAAGCGCCGCAATGCGGTCCCTTTCACCTCTGCCAATCCCCGCACCCGCCTTCTTGTATTTTTTTCCAGAGTATTTCTCGACAAAATACCCGGATGCATTGACTATAATTTGGAAGTTCTGGTATGATGCTACCAAAAGGCTGTCGAATAAAGGAGTGGAAAGAGCATGAAGTCAACTGGGATTGTCCGCAGGGTGGACGAGCTAGGGCGCGTAGTCCTGCCGATCGAATTGCGCCGCACATTGCGCATTGAAGACAAAGACTCGCTTGAAATTTATGTCGACGGCGAAATGATCGTGCTGAGGAAATATGAGCCGGCCTGCATTTTCTGCGGGAATGCGGAAAACATTGAAACCTTCCGGGGCAAAAACATCTGCCACGACTGTCTCAGCAGCCTGCACATCGAAGCGGTCTAGCCGTTTCGCCTCTGGTTCTGAAGACGGTTGTAAAGTTCCCGGCGTGATACGTTATGAGCGGAGGCGATATGCTCTATCGCCTCTTTTGTGCTTTGGCCCTGCACGACTAGCTCCTCGACCTCCTGAAGACATTCCGCCCAGTCCACTGTGCGCTCCGCGGGATCCTGGGGGGCGAGCACGAGCACAATTTCTCCACGCCAGCTTCTATTCTGCTCCCTCAACTCCCCAATGCTCCCCTGCCAGTATTCCTCAAAGCGTTTGGTCAGTTCCCGGCCCACCGTCACTTGGCGGCTGGCCGCCAAG
>JAKAAS010000457.1 GCA_021802225.1 Bacillota bacterium | reverse complement strand
CTGTTAGGGCCCTATTTCGATATCTCTGCCCAACTCTATATGGGAACCTTGCTCTATAGTGATGGTTCGGGAGTGCCAAACGCCACTGGAACTCTTCGTTGCACTTTGGTCAACGGTGGCCGCGTAATCGCAGAGCATTGCGGCCAAGCCCTCTCGCTAGCCAACTATAACGGATTTGGCACGCTGGACGCTATCTGGGATGATACCCCCTCGTCGGGGTCGGTTATCAATAATTTGGGCGATTTAACTATCCTTTCCTACGAAAATGCTGTAAATGCCAGTTTGAGTACCCCTTCCTTATTGATCGAAAGTTCCTATTCTATACATCTCGATAAAGTGGCGTTGGGAACGAGTGTACCGATTGATTATCTATTGGAAATTGTTAATTGCAACCTCGACAATTTTGCCACAGGGGTCGGAATTAATGAAGTGTTCCTACAAGGAGGGGGCCAGGCACAAGTCGGCCTCTGGGCCAATAATTCCGGTGTCTATATTGGTAGTTTCACCGGATTAAGTTGTCTATCCGGTGCGCTAGCGCAAGATGGCGGATCGGTTTCTGTCCAATCGTTTTATGACAATGGTTCAGTAAACGGAATCGAGATAGGCGAACGTATCGCAAACACGGCTGGAGATACCGCTATCGGATGGCTCTATGCTCGTGAGGAATCCCAATCGGCCGTCATCGTGGGATCGGGTGTTGTAGGGGGGGACCTGCATATCAGCGCGGGCGTAATATATGATGTGAATACCTCCGAGGGTTCACATCCGACCTTTTCAATAAACGGGCCGGAAAAAGTGTATCTCGGGAATGTGGCGGATAACTCATCGAACGCGGCGGGGAGTCTCTCCATCCCCGATGCATCTAACCTATTCCTGAATGCGTATGGGCAGACTCTTCTACCCAATGGTATCACGTATACCAGTACAGGGCCTCTCTCGGCACTGACGGGGACTACGGCAGGTACCGTCTATTGGCGGCAAGATGTAGACCCCACGGCATCCATCAAACGCTTTGTGGCTTATAGTGATGACTACGAAAACGACACCACCACCAACCAGACGATTTCCTTCCCTACAGTATACAAATACAAACCCGCTATCAGTACCAACACTACTGGGTTGACATTATCCGTCAGCACTTCTGCACTCACGATTACTGCACCGGATTCAACCAGTACTTACAGTGGCGTCATCGAAATCGTGGGCATTTGAAGGGTTTAATGTTTGGCGTTGAGAGTCATAGTCCATCCCTTAGGTTCAATAGGAATAACGACGTGGTGACCTGGGGGATTGCTCGACAGTGCATGAACATACGGGCTCAGCACTTCCATCCCGTGCGCCGGATACACCCATCCAACCGTGATGCCAAGTGCGCACGTTATGGTTAAGAGAATACGGGCGATGCGTCGAAAAACGGAGGCTTGTGTTTGCCATGCTAACCAGGTTAGGGTGACAAGCCAGCCCAAGATGGGCAGGACGAAATACCGATTCCCGGCCCCCGCCTGGGTCATCACATCCCAGGCGGGTCGAGTTCGACTCACTGCTGGGGTCACAAGCGAAGCTGCTAAAATAATCACGGTGTAGGTGATGAATCCTTGAAGAATTGGTGGTCCGTGGCGTATTGCCCATAAAGCTAGAATGAACATGGTAAGGGTGATGATTAGCGGGGGTAGAGGTGTGTGCCACAGGTCGATAATATGCACAATCGCCCCCAAAGATAGTCCGCTAATATGACGGATGAGCGCGACGGCCTGTTGATAGGGCAATTGCATAACCGCATAACCCCGCAATCCAATAGCCGCCCCGAGTCCAATCTGCCCGGCAATAATCCGGCTAAGTGTGAGGAGGGAGGCACCTAACGGGGCATGGGAACGCGCTTGACCTGCCGTGACTAGAATTAAAACGCCTTGAATCAAGGCTGTGGCCGATAGCACACTCAATGTGTGTTGTGCCCAGCGTGAACGAGTTATCCAGGTATGCCATGCGGCAACGGGCCACAGGAGTACGCTAAACGGGCCGCTTACTCCGGCTAAGGCTAATAAGCTCAGGTCTCGCCACCATGTTCTGTGAGTTTTAGGAGGTTGACTAAAGACGATAAGGAAGGCTACCAAGGCGAGGTGCCACTGGGCATTCGTTAAATTCATGTTGACCTCGTAAGAGTTAGGCAACCCGATATAGACAAAAGCCAAGAATAATCGTGCACCCCAGTGCGGAATGAGGGTATCATAGCGTGGAGAAAACCAATATAAGAGGGGCGCGAGTTGAGCGAGTCCGGCTATGAGCATAAAGAGTGCTGGCCCCCACAGAAACGGGAGTTGCACTGCAATCATGGCTGTAATCCGCGAAATCGTTTGCAAATACCCGGTGTGTGGTTGAATGAGGGCAATCCATCCGCGGTTCCAGGCGTCGGCATACCAGACTGCCCCATCCTCGGCCCAAAATTGAGGATGATAGACGACGCTGGGCTGTCGTGAAATAATGAGCAGACTTCCGATAAGAATAACGCCAACAAGAACTTTCCACCGGGGGTATGTGCCTAACGCATCAATTTTTGATTGTAACGTCTTGGTTGAACGGGCTACGGGAAGATTTCGTACCATACCATTCTCTCCTTCATTTGTATCATTATGGGATTCATGTCTCGTGCTAGTATTCGGGATAACTCGTAAAAGTCCTGCCTAGGCCACAATATTTCTTTGGAGGTGTGTCATGCTGCTCTATCACCCTTACGCTCCTTCCTTGCGGAATTCGATCCCGTGCCGCCTGACCGAACGCTGGCTTCAGGACTGGCACCCGATGGCTCGGGCCACGGGGTGGCACCTAATCGATCATCCGTGTGTGACCCCCACGGACTACGAAGACGGGCTCTTGGCCCTCTGGGGGCGGGACCATCTGGTCATCTTGGAGCATGACCTGGTGCCCACAGCGTCCATCCTCGATGGGTTAGCCCGTCCCCATGCTCCGGTCTGCGCGCAA
>JAKAAS010000456.1 GCA_021802225.1 Bacillota bacterium | reverse complement strand
TAAGGGCCTCTCGTGACAACTAAGGAAACTGTTCAAGCCCTCATCGAGAGGGAAGACCCCAGCGGCTTTCATCCTCATAACGTAACCAAGGGGTTTTTCGCCGCGATTTTATAACGCAGACTGATGTAACTGGACAATTCGTCGGAGAACTGGTTGTGCACTGGAATTTGTCTGCCTGAAAAGGTATCCTCAAGAGAGCGGATGGTCCGTAAGTTGCTGTCGGCCCGATGTTTGTCGGAGCGTGATATTTTTTGGTGCCAAAACTCCATAACAAACGGAACGGAAAGAAGGATAATGATTGGATACGGCGTACTGGAGCGAGTACCGGCACCAGGAAATGACCTTTGGGCTCATCAGCACCGACCGGGGATTGAGCGAGGTGCTGTTGCCCCATCAGAATCAGAGGGAGTCGATGCCGGAAGTCTATCTGCGCGGCCATCCCTATGCCGTAATGATCTATAGTGAGACCGCATTATCGTCTTTGCTTCGGGAACTGGACCGGTATTTCCATGGAGCTGTGCCCGAGTGGCCTGGCAGTCTTGATCTCACCGGCACGGCATTTCAATTGGCCGTGTGGAACCGGGTGAAGGAGATTCCTTATGGCAAAACCGTCACGTATGGAGAGATTGCCGAGGATATTGGCCGCCCGCGGGCGGCCCGTGCCGTTGGAAAAGCAGTCGGTGACAACCCCATTCCTCTGGTAATTCCCTGTCACCGTGTGGTTGGGTCCAACGGGACTCTCACGGGATTCGCCGGGGGTCTTCATCTCAAGGAGTATCTGTTGCGCCTTGAAGGTGTTGAAACCATCAAGCCCCTCGGACATGCCCGCTTTGCCTTTTAATGTCTGGGTGGTATCAGCAGTTGCCACATTTCCTCATCCAATAGAAACATCCGCCGTGCGTCTGGCCTTTGTCTCCCTCTGACAAGGGGAGAGCCCTGGAGAATGGGGACTCTTGTCGGCGTGTGCATCGCTTCCTTCTGGGCGCGAGTCCTAACTGGGAAGCTGAAGCTCAGAACATCCCGTACCATACGGGCACCCGGTCAGGCCTCTCGTCATCCAGCCGGTTAGCCCTTACCACCCGAGACGTCTGTTGTTATACGGCGCAGGTCGTCAGAGTCTTTGGTTCATCCCCGGCCTGTTTACGGGGCTACGTAAAGGTTTGGGTCCACTTTCTGTAGAGGTTCATCACGCCGGCGAAATCCGCATCGGCCTCCTAAACATGCTAAAGATTCTGGCAGGTCAAGTAATGCCCTTGACGGGTTCCTAACCGCTCGCAATGCGGGCATATTTGCGACGTCCAGGCAGGATGGCGCGCCACGGTTAATATCCCTTCTCGAAAAGCCAGATCCCGCACCCAGCGCAGGATTTTGCCGTGCAACCAGTACGCCCGCTTGTGATTTTGGCACCCCGCCCGGCTCAGTTTCTTTTGGCGGCTGATAGCGCCGCAGATACCATGACGGGAGTCTGGTGGGCTTGCGCAAACCGGACGATGCGCACGGCAACCTGCCGTGCGGCATCCGCGTCAAGATTTTGTACCTTCTGCCAAATATTCCCATTATCTTGGACAACTTTTTGCAGTCGCCCGGCTGCAGAGATAATCCCTGGGTGGGTTCTATGAATACGGCTTGCTGCCTCTGACGCCGCCATGATCTCTGGCAGCGGCGCACCTCTTGCTCCCTTTGTGGTGGCTGGGTTTCCTGTCCTGTCTAAGTGGCCGGCAGGGCCGGCTGTGTCTGTCGTCACGAATTTGGTGTTCACGGTTGATGGTCCACGGGCTTTTGGGATTTGGCGGGGGGGCCACCGCTTTCCAAAGCCTGTGGCGCTTTTGGATCCCGCCTCCCGCTGGCGTGACCACAACGCGAGGCCCGTCAGAGCGGCAATGACCATTACCGAACCTGAGGATGCCAGCACACGTTGGGGACTGGTGATGCTGAGAGCGAGGGTAGTTGCGGCTAAGCCAACCAGTGCCAGAGCCGACATAATAAACTGCTGCAAGGCAAACAGCCGTCCTTGCAGGGCGGCATCAACGTAGCGGCCAATATGGGTGTCGAGAGCAACGTGCACAACGGGACTGCCCAAGGCGCCCGTCAGAGCGACAATGACAGCTTCCGTGAAATGGGCCGAGAGAGCTAAGGCCAGAAATCCCATACCCGTGAGGGCCCACGACAGAAAATAAAATCGGTGCAAATGGCGGGTCAGGCGGGGGACTAGCCATACGGTGCCCAATACTGTGCTGAATCCCCAAACCGAGCGTATGGTCCCGTATCCGAATGCCCCGGCATGCCACGTATGAAGGGCAAGGAAGGGAATGGCGAGAGTAAAGGCCGGCCACAGAAAGTTGTTGAGCCCGCGGATGGTTAGAGCCAATGTGAGGAACGGGTCGGCTCTCACTATGCGCACAGTGTCCACAAACCCAGAGGCATGTGTCACCTCAGCCAGGTGCGGTTCAACAAGCTGGTCTCCACCCAACGGGTAAATAAGAAACGCCGCCGTGGTGAAAAGACCCATGATGGCAGCAAACAGCCACACAAGAGGAAGGGCGGCTAGCGCGGCACCCGCTATTAAGGGGCCGAGCAGCATTCCGGTTCGGGAAGTGAATTCATAAGCGGCTGAAGCCCGGCTTAGTTCGGCCACAGGGCTGCTACGCATGAGATAAGCCTGCAGTGACGGCACAATGCGGGCGGCAAGCCACCCATTTGCGACGGCGAGAATGATCAACGAGACGGCGGAATGCAGAGCAAAGTCAAGACCGGCAGCCATCAAGAAGGCCTGCGCCACGGCCAGCATGGAGATGCGCTGCCCACCTCCCCAGTGGGGACCTGCTATCCCCACGGCTAGTGTGGCTATGGTGTAGGCAGCGACAGCTGCACCCATCCAAAACGCGGAGTGGGTCAGAGTGAGAATGCGCCACAGCAATAATACCTGCCACATGTTTTCAGCAAGGTAATAGAGGCCTACAGCTCCAAATAGCCACGTCG
>JAKAAS010000455.1 GCA_021802225.1 Bacillota bacterium | reverse complement strand
GAACCCGCGTGGGGGAGCAGCGGATTGTCCACTGGACCACCCGCGGGGTGTCGGTTCAACTGATCTGGACAGTCAATCAAAACATTGCCGTTCCCGGGCGCTAGGACGCGCGGGAACACAAAGGGGGACGCTATTGCCGCTTTCTCAGTGGGTTATAACCGACAATAATGCCGTGACGCTACTGGTAGGGCGCGGGGATGAACACCTGAAGCATATTGAAAACTCGCTGCATGTAAAGCTGACAGCCCGCGGCAATGTGATTGCCATCCAAGGTCCCGACCAGGACCAGGCTCTGGCTCGCGAGGTTCTAGACTTGCTGTCGCAGTGGGCTTACGCAGGTCAGACTGTCCGCCTGGATACGGTGGATGCGGCGGTGGAAGCGGTCAAGGACGGGACACAGAACCAGTTTCTCCACCTCCTTACCGAGGCCGTATACACGACCACGCAAGGACGCGTGGTGCGTCCTAAAACAGTGGGGCAGCAGGTCTATATTGAAGCCGTACGCCAGAGCACCCTGGTGTTTGGCATCGGGCCGGCTGGAACGGGCAAGACGTATCTGGCCATGGCGATGGCGGTGCAGGCTCTGAAAGCGCATGAGGTGGAACGGATTATCCTGACCCGGCCCGCGGTGGAAGCCGGAGAAAAGCTGGGATTTTTGCCGGGAGCGATGGAAGACAAGGTGGATCCGTACCTGCGGCCTCTGTATGATGCGCTGTTTGAGTTTCTGGGCCAGGAGGCCGTGGAGCGCTACCGGGAGCGCGGCCACATCGAAATCGCGCCGCTGGCGTATATGAGGGGGCGCACGCTGAACTCCAGCTTCATTATTTTGGACGAAGCGCAGAATTCAACGTATGAGCAGATGAAAATGTTTCTGACCCGGCTGGGATACGGGTCTAAGATGGTGGTGACGGGGGATGAGACACAGGTCGACTTGGCTCGGGGACAGCGTTCGGGTCTGTACGAAGCGGAGCACATCCTGCAAAACATCCCGAATATCCGGACGATTCACTTGGGCAAGCGCGATGTGGTGCGCCACCCGCTCGTAGGGGAAATCATTGAGGCGTATCAGCGGTTTGAGGGAGAGCAAGGAGCCAATAACCATGACCACCAAACGCACAGTCCGTGAATGGGTTGGCCATCTCTTCCGCTCGCGCCGGCCGCCGCAGCAGTGGCAGCAAATCCTCGTGGCTGCCGGAGTGTGGCTGCTGGCGACAGTGGTGTTCACCACCACGCTGCTGGCGCAGCGGATTGACGTGGCCGCCGGGGATCTGGCTTCGAGAACTGTTGTGGCGCCGTACGGCGTGGTGGATTGGGGAGCGACCCAAAAGGCCCGTCAGCAGGCGGCCAAGCTCGTTCCCAGTGTATACACGACGAACAACCAGATCCTGAGAAATCAGGAAAACACAATTCATAAAGACTTTTCCTTGATCTTGTCTCTGTCTCTTGACCAGACTGCGCCCTCCCGAGTGCTTGCTTGCGGGACAGGGTCTGATGACGTCTTTGTAAATCATTATATACGATTTTGACCTCCTTTACCGGGAGGTTGACATCCCGCCAGCGGACCTGGCGGGCAAATTTCCGCGCGCGGTAGTACCGGAAGGGAACTGCGCCATATCCCTTCAGGAGCACCGGGGGCTCCGCGGCGAATTGCACATAAACCTGCTCGAAAGCCCGCCCGGTTGGCTGCAGAGTCCAGAAGCTGTACGGTTGCGAGACGGTGTCCTGGTAGCGGACATTGGCGTAGACTTCACCTTCCGCCGGGGTTTTCACGGCATCGGTAATCGGCTTGGCCGCCCCCGGCGGCTGAACGGGCACGGGCGCGCTCACGGCGCCGGAGATCAGTGTCTGCCCCTTGCGCACCTGTTCCCCGGCCATCACCTCAGGATCTCCCATAAATACCAGCACCGATGTCACCCTGCCATTGTGGGACGCCACCAGTCTGCGCGGCAGCTCATCGGGGGACGGATTGACGAGCGGTATCACATGGATCGTCACCAGCATGCCGTGCACGGACAGCCCGATCCAGGCATACTGGGGGAGGGCCCTTTGCATACTCTGGCGCTCCGCATTCAAATTCATGCGCGACCTGTCCATACCGATGTGCACCCCCGCCTTTGCCGCTGCCTGAATGATCTGCGCCCGAGCCGTCGGGCTCACCTGCGCCCCCGGCGCATCCACCACCCAGATCCGGCTGGTCACAAACACAATCAGCGCCAGAGCCGTCACGGCTCCCACCCCGAGGAATGGCCGGCGGCGCATCTCCCGCACCTTGAAGGGCCAGCCCCCGCGGCGCCCGAACCGGACCCTGCTGTGCTGCCCCCGCACGGCATGGCGCAGCGCGGGCACTCCCCTCAGGCTCAGGGTGAATGCGTAGCCCCCGGGGGTTTTCCGGATCCTCCAGAGCCTCAGCCCGCCCAGCGCCAGCCGGCTGATGGTCCCTTCCGGAGTCCCGCCGCTCACCGTGACTTCGATCCATCCGAACAGCATGCGGTAGAAGAAGTCGATCACCGTGGGCCCTCCTGGAACACGAGGGAGTGAACCTGGCCCGTCACTAGCAATTCCCCGTGATCAATCCACCCAATCACCATGTCTTCCCCCTGCACTATCAGGCGGCCATCAGCCAGACGCAAGATGACCTGGTCTGGCGCATATTTCTCGAGACCGCGGTGATTTTCCACCCGGAACTGCAGGTGACCGACGACCTCAATGCGGGAGACATTGACCAAGACTTCAGGGGGGATTTCCAGCATCTGGGCTATCCGCGTCATGGCGCGCCCCTTTTTCATACGGTCTCCTCCTTGTCCCTTCTATAGTTCATGCTATGCCCGGATGCATTCCGCCATGAAAGAAATGGGGCGCCGAGTTTGCAGGAACCGCAGGGGATGATCGCGTATATAGGGATGTGGAGGATTTTGCCATGACGAATGCACCGCTGCGTTACCGCGCCGCACCGCTTCAGAACCGGCCACGGCCCCTGGAG
>JAKAAS010000454.1 GCA_021802225.1 Bacillota bacterium | reverse complement strand
AATCGCGTCTGCTGACGCAATGGCAGGGCGCAGGCTAGAAGGACCACGAGCGAAGTGCCAGAAGAAGACCGGTATAGTTGGCGTATCCGTCTAAACGATGATAACCGGGGCAAAAATTCTGGGCTGCATCTTTTCATCACAAGGTTGAGGGTTTGAGAAGATTTTTTGGAATGTCCCTCATAATTACCTCAGGCAAAGGACATCGCTTCTCAGCCAGCTGTTCTCCCCAAAGAGTCGCATCCGCAGCATTTTATCCCTCTTTTGCGGGGGGATATCCGCTACAATGGACGGAAGAGCCCTTCCGAGCGAGGAGAGTGACTATGTTGTCTGATGAAGAATTTGCGCGCTTGTTTGCCGAACGCTACCGGTCCGGTGCCCGCGACTTTCCCACTACGCGTCAAATTGGCCACTGGGCGCGAGCTTTTGACGTGCCGTTGCCTGTGCTTCAGGCGGTGTTCCATGCGGCCGTGCGCCGAGATCCCTCGGCTCGGGACGCTCTTGCCGAAGACTTCTTCCACTCCCCGGTTCTCGACACGGAGCTCCCCCGGGCGGTCTGGCCGCTGATGCTGCAAGCCCGGTGGCCCGCGGCTCTTTGCATCTTGACTGTCGCCTGGCAGTACGAGGCGGGCAGTCGGGTCTTCGGGCAGGTGTTCAGCGGGACAGCCGCGCGCAATCCCATGGAGTTTCACGCCACCTTGGAAGTGACGGGCCCCGGAGGTCCCTATCATGTCATAGCTCACAACCGCGGCGCGTTTCAAGTTGGGGACGTGTCTTGGCTTGTGAGCCCCGCCTTGCCGCCGGACTTCCCGCAACTCACCTGGCGGTTGGTTCCCGCGGCTCCCCGGTTCGCTCCTCGCCATCATGATCCCACTGTCGTCACGGTGGATCAGCCCGTGCCTTTCGCGACCACGTCCCCACAAGTCCCCGAGAGTCAAGGAGGCTCCCCGTCATGATGAGCATACACCCAGCTGCTGCACCCTATAATCCTGATAAGGAGCTCGAGGCCATTGATACCGCTCTCACCGCCCTGCTCCTGCGGAGGTTTGCCCATGCCCAGCACGCCCTCGTACCGGATAAGGAGGCATTGCAGCGCTTCGGCGGGGAAGAGGCCGTCCCTGTTCTCGGATCTCTGTGGACCACCTTTACCGCAATATCCCGGTCCGCCAGCGTGAGCCGTCCCTATCCGCTCGCGGAGCCTCTGGAACCTCCCCAAGGGGTCCAGCCGCTCATGCTGGAAGCGAGTTGGCAGGGCTATGCTCTCACCTTGTTGCAAGCGGTCCACTATCCTTCCTATAGCATGGTGACGGGCATCTTCCGGCCTGTGGATCAGCCGCCCCAGACCCTGGATCTGTCGTGGAGCGTGACCATTGAGGTGCACGGCGGCTCGGTCCCTTATCAGGTTTTCACGCAGGGCGGCTATGGCCACGGGGATTTCTGGACACAGCAGTGGCGCGTCGAGCCGGCCCTATTGCCTGGCGAGGCGCTGCAGTGGCTCGCCGTTGCAGGTGAAAACCAGTGGCCCCATTTCCCTGAAACATGGGTGGTCCGCCTTCCCGGCCCCGTGCTCTTCTCGCCCGTTGCCGCCGACAGCCCGGAATCGGCGCAGAGCTGAATTCTGGTAGCTTGGCATCCCTGGTGTTTCGTCAGCCCCCTGCAGGATTCTAGGAAACTTGTTGAGTTCGCGCCTCACTGACCACGAGCGCGCCGGGACCCGTGGGCCTGACGGGTCCGCCGGTCCTACACAACCCGTGTGATGAGGCGCAGGGGATCCGCCTAATGAACTCGAATGGAGATGTAAAATGGCTAATGTCTATGCCTACGAAGGTTTATGGTTTTGGCTGCTGCTATATTTTTGGCTGGCCTCAGAGATGTTCTTTGGACTGCGCGCTCGCCGTCTCCGGGGTGGACAACCGGAGAAGCGCAATCAAGATCGCGGTTCAGCTTTTTTAATCATGATGGGCATGTATCTTCTCATTCTGGTATCGTTTGTTTTCTCAGTAAATAAATTGGGGCTTCTGCCCAATTGGGTAAAGTATGTCGGCTACGCTCTAATGCTGGCGGGCATGGCTGTTCGCTATTCTGCCATCGCTCAGCTCGGACGGTTTTTTTCGCCTGTCGTTGGGGTCGTTTCCAACCAAGAGATTGTGCAGTCAGGTCTGTACCGGAAAATCCGGCATCCCGCATATACCGGGGGATGGATTACGGCCGTAGGCATTGGCTTAAGCCTCCGAACGTGGTGGGGAACCGCGTTATGCGGTGTCGGTCTGCTGTTGCTTTACGTGTATAGAATTCATGTCGAAGAACAGATGATGATTCGCCACTTTGGTCAAAAGTATCTGACTTACCGCAAATTCACATGGAAAATGTTTCCGGGAATATGGTGATGCCCACTTTCAAAAATGTAGGGGACACGTCCGCAAAGACTGCGGCCGGGGCGAACTGGGTTTAGCGGACTCATGATCACAGCCAACAAAACATGCTTGCCCATAGTGGCTTCGGTAGGATCGTCAAAAAATAGCGGGTTATTGAAGAAACAACGCAACGCCCAGAAAAGTGCCCAACTTGGCAGATGAGATCCCTTGCCTCCAGTCGTCTTTTATTCCTCCCCGCCTTTTTCCCGCGAAGCATCGCAATCCATTTATACACTATGCAAGGGCAGGATATCTATATGAATGGGAATGGATCAACGCCTTTGACTTATGTGCTAATGCACCTTTTCCCAATACCAACCGCGGCAATCACCCGGAACCTGTCCTGATATACATTGTGGCACTCAATACGAGACGCCTTTATACACTGACGACGTGCCGCGCAATGAATATGCTCAAACAGAGCCATTGTAAAACTATCAGTATCTTTACCTGGGACGCCTTAACTGTACAAGTGGGGAGTGAATTAAGTGAGAGATGCATGGAAGATATGGAAAGGCGGCAGTCGCATCGGTTTGGCCGCGGCAAGCGCCGGAGGCGCCCTCCTATTA
>JAKAAS010000453.1 GCA_021802225.1 Bacillota bacterium | reverse complement strand
GCTACTAGGTCGTGGGATCCGCCCTAAAGATCAGGGAAAACGGGGACTCCCGAGTCAGGAGAGGGGCCCATGGAAGCAAGGTTTGAAGAAGAGGATTTCCGCGGCCAAAACTGGCGGGGGCGAGAATTTGAGGATGCCAATTTTCGCCACGCACTGTTTGGCGAGGCCCAGTTGGATGGATGCCGATTTATCCACTGCGATTTTACCGGGGCTCAATTCGGCAGCGCCTGCATCGTGCAGAGCGTCTTTATTGGATGTGAATGGCAATGGGCGGCATTTTTTGCGCCGGAACTGAACCGGGTGTCCATGATTGCCTGCACCTTGGACGAGGCGGACCTGCGCGGGGTGCGCATTCACCAGGGCGACTGGTTGGGATCCACTCTGCGCTACCAGAACCTGAGCAAATATGACTTTTCGGGCATGAAACTCCAGGATACGGACTTCTATGGTGCCAACCTCGCGCACTGTAAATTTCAAAACGCTGACCTCAGCCGGGCAATTTTGGCGCAGGCGAATCTGACACATGCCGACCTGCGCGGCGCCAATGCCGCGGGCATTGACTGGACGGCGCTGAAGCTGAGCCGCACGCGCCTGGATAGCGCTCAGGCTTCTCTTTTGGCACAATCTTATGGAGCAATAATCGACGGATGATGTTGCTGCCCCTCAGCGAAACTGCACCCGGTTTTTTCCGTGCTGTTTGGCGTCGTAGACGGCTTCATCGGCTTCCTTAAATAGTTGTCGCGGCTCTTTCGTGCCTTCAGTGTCTGTCGCCACCCCCAGGCTGATGCCGATAGTCAGGGATGTGTTGTTCCAGGGCACGGGTTCTTGCACCCGGGTGAGGAGACAGCCGGCAAGGCGGTGGAGGGTCAAAGAGGGCAGGGCAGATTCGATGAGGATGACAAATTCATCGCCACCGTAGCGGCACAGGGTGTCTTCAGCGCGCAGGCATCCCTGCAGGCGCTTGGCGGTGACTTGCAGGACGTAGTCTCCCGCAGCGTGGCCGTAAGTGTCATTGACCATCTTGAACGTGTCGAGGTCAGCCATGATCATCGTGGCTGGTATGGGAAATTGGCGCTGTTTCCCCGCCAATTCATCGAGGGCCCTCTCAAAGTGCGCGCGGTTGGGAATCTGGGTCAGGGCATCGTGCGAGGCTTGATAGGCCAGCTGCGCTTTGACCGTTTCCTCTTCCTCCTCAGCGCGCAGAAATCTCAGCTTAGCGGTGAGATTATAGGCTAAGGACTTTAGCAAGGTGATAATTTCGCCAGAAAACAGGTGGGCAGCACCGTGTACGGTTAACACCCCGCTTTCGCCGGTGCCATTGGCGATAGGGAATGCGGCCACCGCACCAATAGACCCGGCTAGCAGGTACGGCATGAGATGCGGGCCGGGATACCGGGTCTCTGCCGCCAGATCATTGACGACAACGGGCTTCTTTGTGGCCAGGACATCGCTGATAACCGTGGGTCCTGCCGCCACGGAGTCTTCCAGAGAAATCTGCTGTATATCCCGGTCGAAGAGGACGGCTGTGGACGCATCTTGAAAAATCCGGGTTTTAATGTCCAGGCGGGCGCCATCGGAAAATGCGATCCAACATCCCAAAGCTGTGGTCTGGGCCATGATGAGTTCTGCCAGCGATTCGTACAGGGTCTGGGGATCGTCGGTATACAGCAGCAGTTCGTTGGCGTGGGCCAGAGCTTCATAGAACTGGTGAAGGCGGTGCAATTGCGTTTCATTGCCCGCATTGGTGAGGATCTGTCCTACCAGTTCAGCCAGGCGAATTCCCAACTGAATCAACTCCGCGTCGAACACATCTTTGTCGCGGTGATACACCTCGAGAACCGCATACGGTTCCTTGCTCCGGTAAATGACAAAGTCAGCGCTGGACTGCCACGGCTGTGCTGCGGGCCCATCCCAGTCGTTTTCGACCTGGTACCTGCCTGTGCTCCAGGCGCGGGCAGCCGCTGATTCTGTTTCGCTATTGTCCTTGTCTCCATAAACGAAGGGCCCACCGCCGCGGTAGGGAAAGTGGAGGATCCCGTCCGCGCCGGGAATGCCGATTCCCACCGCTGCAAACACCTGGCTTTCGGTAAGCAGCGAACATACATCTTGTAAAATCACAGACTCATCCATTGTCTTCTGCGCCACTTCCCCGATGGCTCCCAGAACATGGTGAAAGGTGAGAATCAACTGGTTCCTTCGACGCACCTGCGCTTCCAGCTGTCGCAGGTCGAACCGTTCGAGCGCATCTTGCAGGGACCGTCCAATTTGATCGGCGAGGGGCAGGATGTTCTGGTCGAAAGCTTTCGGGCGGTCACTGATTAGATTCAGCACCCCCCAGACTCTGTGCTGGCGCATGATCGGAATGGAAATGCCTGAAGCCCAGCGATAAGTTTTGATAAACGAGGCATAGCCCTGGTGCGTGAGCGCCGTGGTGATGTCGTTGTCATACAGCGTGCGCTGGGTGAGGACGGCCCGTGCGGCCAGAGACTGGTAGGTTGCGTTGTGGCCGCCAATGCTGAAAGGCAGTTGCTGCAGGGCATCGGAACCTGGCCCTGCAGCAACCAGGACGCGGACGCTGTCAGCCTCGGCGATGCCGATCCATGCTGCGTAGAAAGCCTGGGCGCACAATGCCGGCGCGAGAGCTTCCAGACAGTCGGATTCGGTGGCGGCGGTGCTGGTGATGTGGCTGACCTGCGAGAGCACATTATAGAGCTTCAGCGTAAAAGCGTGGTGTTCGCGGGACATGTGCAGACGGTAAATGATAAAGAGGATGCTGCCGTCCGAGAGGATGACGAGACACACGAAAGCAATCAGCCCCAGCAGCATGGTGTGCAGCCACCCGGCAAATACCGCGTGCACCGGCACGCTTTCCACCATATACAGCGGGTAGTCATTGAGTTTCGAGAACGCGATGAGATAGGAAGGGTCCCGGGGGCCAATACTGCCCGTCCCCATTCCCGACGCGAGCTGGGGGTCTCGTGCTATCTG
>JAKAAS010000452.1 GCA_021802225.1 Bacillota bacterium | reverse complement strand
CCGGGATTTGAACCTGGGACTACCGGGGTTTATTCCAATACGGAATAGATGCTGGTTTAAAGCTATTTCGTGCAGGAGCTTTGGAGATGAATGTGCTATTATATAGAGAGTCACACACACACTGATGCAATGGATTCACGATTGTAAGCATTTGGGAACGCTTCTCTCCGACCTTTGAAAATTTATTATCGATGGATGGGTTCCGGGCCCTGAACGCTAAAAAAGCGCAAAGGAAAGGCGCTAGTTCCCCAACTAGCACCCGTCGTCCCTCAACCCACCACCCTTATTCCCTAACAATAAGGAGGATTACTATGAGTATAGCACAAAACCCGCCTGGGCAACCGGCGGTTTTACCCAAAATCACAGCAAATTGGGATCCCGCGCTCGTTCACTCTGCGAGCACCGCGGAACCCCTTAACAACATTATCGTCGGCAATTTCGGCCAAAGCCGCTTCGTGCCGCCCTCTGGATCGACGCCCGCTAAGGTGCTCCTTAAGGGCCACGAAACGATGGTCGTACTGACTTCCCTCGCAGAGGACGTGCTCAAATTTCATCACGAGCCGACCGGCAATCCTCTCTACCGCGTATATCGCTTCAGCCAAAAAATCCTCGTCCGCATCATCACCACAGACAACGGCCCTCAAATCGATACTCTCGATGCCGCAGGACTTTACGGCCTGCTTGCGCGGGCATCCACTTGGGCGAAGGAGTTCGTCATTCGCCATCCCAAAACACAAGCCGTCATCAGGACGCGTGAAACGGTGCAGGACCCACCCAATCAGAAAAAGATGATAGCAGACCTCATGAGTCACCCCGGTGTCGAACTGCCGGTGCTAAAAGGCCTTTCAGGCACACCGATGGTTCTGCCTGATGGCGCCATCGTAGGCACCACACCAGGATACGACGTGGCGAGTGGATATTACTTCACCGGTGTCACGTTGCCGGACCCTCCAGACGTCCACCAAGCGGCAGAATTTCTCCTTGACTGGCTGGTTGATTTTCCCATAGACGAGTCAGGCCGCGCGAACGTATTAGGCATGCTCATTGCAGGCATCATGCGGCCATATCTCTCCGCTCACGGTCAACAAGCATTTCCTGCGATCTTCTTCGATGCCGCGAGCCCCGGCTCTGGCAAAACCTTACTAGCTCAGACACTCGGCATCATCCTCTCCGGGAACTACCCGGAAATCCAATCACTCCCAGAAAGTCCGGAAGAATGGAGAAAGAATATCACCAGTTGGGTCAAGGATGGCGGCAGCTACGTCATTTATGATAACGTCACTCAAAATCGCCAGCTGGACAGTTCGCCACTAGCGGCCTTGCTCACCACCGGACGCTGGAAGGACAGGCTCCTAGGGTCGAGTCAAATTCTGAACCTGGAGGTATCCGCACAGGTGGTCTTCACCGGAAACAACATGCGTCTCAGCACTGAACTCAGCCGCCGGGGCCTTTGGGTCCGGCTCACGCCAGACGTTGACCAACCGTGGCAACGCACGTCCGACAATTTTTCTCATGGAAATATCCTGCAATACACGTTGGATCATCGTGGCGAAATCATCAATTCCATTCTCAGCTTAGTCGGAAATTGGTTAGACGCAGGAGCTACCCTAGGAACCGAAACGCTCGGAAGCTACGAAGCCTTGACCACCATCGTAGGGGGAGTACTCAGGGATGCCGGGATCCCCGGATGGCTGTCAAACGCCGAGCAGGCGAATGCCAAGTTGGATGAGGACCGCGCGATATGGCTGGGACTGCTCACCCTCTGGGACCAAAAAGCCGGGGATACCCCCACGACTGCCGGAGAAATCTTTGGGTGGACACAAGAAGAGGAGTTTGAAATCCCTTGGCTGACGGCCCCCAAAGACGAAGGGAAGCGCCGCCAGATCGGGCGGCACATCGCCAATCATGTGGATGCCGTCATTGGTCCATGGAAAATTGTGGTCAGTCCACAGAAATCCCGCACGGGCGTAGCGCTCTACGAGTTGCACCACGCCAACGAACCAGCGTCAACCAACAGTGTCGATGAAAAACCAAAGCTGCCCGACGACCTGACCAGCATCGCCGAGACTTACCACCATGTGAAAGATGGGGACGGTGATGAGTACTCGGAGTGGTTCTAAAGTCATCCAGACACACCTACGGCCCTTCGGGGCCGTATTTTTATTGCCGCATGGTTTCGCATGGTTATAGTGCCCGTTCCGCATGGTTTCTGCATGGTTTCACGCCCAAAACCATGCGGGCTGAAACCTAATAGCCACGCCATTCTTGAGGCATCCGCATGGTTTGCATGGTTTGCATGGTTTTATTTCCATTCAAAACACGCACTCCTGCGACACCGTAAAAAGTAGCAGTAATTGGCAGAAGGGGAAGGAGACACAGGAGATGGTGTGTCGGTCTTTTTCGATTACGAAAAAAGTTTTATTTTGAATTCCAACAATTTTCTCTTAAACGAAGAAAATGATGTTTTAGGAGAGAAATAAAACCATGCAAACCATGCAAACCATGCTACGCAGTGCTAAGTATCTCTGAAAGTGGCTCCCAGAGCCGTTCTCGGCGTTTGGGAATCCGCATGGTTTCTGCATGGTTTCGAAATAAAACCATGCGGACGAGCAGAGATAACCATGCGGATAGCGCCCGAATACTTCTACAGCATATTGCTAAAGATAAATCAGTGAGATTTCTGGTTGACGTTTCCCGCAGCTATCACACATATGTTATATTAAGAGTATGCTATGGAATATAGTTTTTTATCGGACGGCCAAGGAGCAATGTCCAGTGAGGGACTTTCTGGGATCGCTGAACCCCAAGCAGGAGTCGAAAGTCTTGCGGGCTATACAATTGGTGCAAGAATTCGGCCCTGAACTTGGGATGCCCGCGGTTGAGACAATCCAAAACGGCTTGCAGTGTCTTCGGGTGAAATATGCGTCAGATATTTTTCGCGTGTTCTTTATCTTGGGGCCCGACCATACGATGGTCTTTCTCAACGGGG
>JAKAAS010000451.1 GCA_021802225.1 Bacillota bacterium | reverse complement strand
ACCGATCCCACCAGTTCGGGCTGCATTTGGCGTTCCAGGGAGTCGCTAAGATGGGCCCACTGGCCCTGGCTCACCCCCGCCACTTCTTTGCTGACGACTTGGGTGACGACGGCAGCCGGCACCGCGATGTGGACTCCCCGGACGGCGAGCCAGCCCACTTCCACACTCAAAGTCGCCAGTACGCCTGCGACGGCTCCTGCCAATCCTGCCTTCATGCATTCCCGCCTTTCGCATGGAAATCTCCTTACAATTCCAGTATGGCCATATCCGCGCCTGCTCATAATAGGACTGCAATTGTTCCGTCGGACAAGAAGTCGTTCCACGCCAAAGGAGGCAAAGCATGAACAAGCGCACCATCAAACTTCTGACCACGTTGGGGTCAGCCAGTATCCTTGTCGGGGGATGCGGGCTCGTTGCAGGGCCGCAAAAACCTGCTCCCGCCAAAAAAGCCACACAGGCCACCAGAAAGGCCGCCAACAAAGCCACCACCACGGTCAAAAAGGCGGGGACTAGCGGCACCACGACTGCCCCCAGTCCCGCTCACCTCAAGGTTATCGCCTTTTACGACCAGACTATGACACACGTGAGCCCAGACCCTTTCACGTTTGTCAAGGCGCACCCGTCGCTGGTCACGTACCTTTCGCCTTTCTGGTACGAAGTGACGTCAACCGGGACGGTCATTGCCAAGCCGGAAGGCAATGCCGCGACTCTGGCCACAGAGGCCCATCTGCCCCTGATGCCTCTGTTCAACAACTACATGGGCACCGATGGCATGCTCTCCACCGCCGCACTGCGCACCAAGGCCGTTGATAGTATCGTGCAGCTGGTGACATCCCACCACTACGCAGGAGTTCAGATCGACTTTCAGCAGCTCAAACCCGCTGACCGGTCCCTTCTCGTCATGTTTATGAACGAACTGCACGCAAAAATGCCAGCGAGCGCAGCCATCTCCATGTCTGTCGTCCCGTTGACCGCTGGCACTGGCCAGGCTGGCGCCTATGACCTGAAGTCTTTGGCTCCTGATGTCAGCAGCATGGTGCTCATGGCCTATGACCTGCACAGCAACGGGACCCCGCCGGGCCCCGTCAGCCCCTATCCCTGGGTGAAGCAAAGCATCAACCTGGCCCTAAAGGCCGGGGTCAGTCCTTCCAAACTTTACCTGGGTATCGCCGACTACGGATATTTGTGGAAGGCAGGGTCGGACAAGGCCACGACCATTCCTTTGAAAGTCATGTACCAGCACAAATACGGGGCATATACTTGGGATCCCACAAACAAGGAAGCCTATGACCATTACACCTCCCATGGCGTATCCTACACGCTCTGGTTTGTCAACGACCGTGGGGCGGCCGACCGTATCAAGCTGGCGGAAAAAGATCATTTGGGAGGGGTAGGCTTCTGGAGAGTGGGTTATGAAGATGCACAATGGTGGAATAGGGTGGCCAAAGCCCTGAACAACACCGCCAAAAAATCGGCGCCTGCTGCTGCGGGCGCGAAGGCCAGTGCAATGGCCCCGCCAGCTTCGCCGCAGCACCGTTCCGTCACATGACCCTCAGTACAGTGCGGGCCTTCTTTGGCACGGGAGAAACCTCTTCTAGTCGTGGTCTCTTTCGTGCCCCACCACTAAAATGTCGATATTGCTCGTCTGCCTCAGCACCTCGTTGATGACCGATCCTTTGAACACCTCCTGCCAGCGCGTGCGGAGGGATTCTCCCATCACAATTTCCGTGACATGGTGCTCCGTGGCGAAGGTGACAATAGCCCGGGGCACATTGTTCTCCCTCAGCTCAAAAACCTGCGCCCCCAGTTGGCGAGCGAGATTAATGTGGGATGCCAGGGTCTGCTCGTCCTGGGGTGAAAAGGAGCTGCCATCCGCCGCACGGACGATCAGCACATAAAACTCGCCTTTGAGGCGCTGCGCAATGCGGTAACCGCGCCTCAGCAAGCGGGCGCCATTAGGCGACGGCGTTACCGCCACCATGATGCGGTCATGCGTCGGCCACGGCCCTTCTATCGCATGGCGGTTCATGTAGGTCTCCAGGCGGTCATCCGTGTCATCGGCGACCGCTCGCAACGCCAGTTCCCTCAGCGCCGTAATATTGCCGGTACGGAAAAAGTTCTGCAGGGCTTGGTCGATGCGACGGCCCTGGTACACTTTCCCGCGTTTCAGCCGTTCGATCAACGCCTCCGGAGTTAAGTCCACCAAACGAATTTCGTTGGCTTCCCGCACGATATAGTCAGGGACGGTTTCCCTGACCCGCACTCCGGTAATCTGGCGCACCGTATCGTTCAGCGATTCCAGATGCTGGATGTTTATAGTAGACCAGACGTTCACCCCCGCCGCCAGCAGGTCCTCGACATCCTGGTAGCGCTTGCGGTTTTTGCATTCGTCGGCATTGGTATGGGCTAGCTCATCCACCAGCACAACGTCCGGTCCCCGCGCCATGATTGCAGCCACATCCAGTTCCCCGACCTCCAGGCCCTTATATGTCCCTTTGGCCAGCGGCACTTCTTCCAGGCCCCGTGTCAGTTCGGCTGTCTCATCCCGGCCATGCGTGTCGATAATCCCAATCACAACGTCAATCCCCTGGTCTTTCGCTGTATGGGCATCGCCCAGCATCGTGAAGGTCTTGCCCACGCCAGGTGCCGCGCCAAGATATATCCGGTGGCGGCCGCGGCTCATGCGGCGGATATCTTCCAGAATTTCCTCGGGAGACCGGCGCTTGTAAGTTGAGGCCACGTGCTCTCATTCCCTCCTGGTTCCTAAAGGTTTGCGTGGTGGGGCGCTAAGAAGGCGCTGGAGGACCAGGAGGTTAGGCAGATGCCCCGCGGTTGCCGGCGCCCTGCCAAAACTCCCCGTCCCGTCACACCAGCGGCAGTTCCACCCGGCGTCGCGGAGACAGGCCGGACACAGGTTTGCCCGCCACTTGTCCTGTCAGATAGAAGGTTTTTGCACCCGATATGGTCACCGGAACAAAGCGGTCGATGA
>JAKAAS010000450.1 GCA_021802225.1 Bacillota bacterium | reverse complement strand
CCGCCCAAAAATCCACTGCCGCCAACAGGACAAAGCCGAGACGGGCCGCGAGAAATAATTGTGCAGTGAATCGCTGGGGCTGCCGCGAGCGCAGAAGCCATCTTGTGCCCACGGCCGCCGCGAGGGCCTGGGCGAGATACGGGACGGCGATCATGACGCCTAAAAAAAGGTTGGGAGCGCCCAGCCGGACAATGTTGATACCCAAATAAGGGCTGACCAGCCGCAGCTCCACGGCTTTCAGCAAGCCGTTCCAGACATTGACTTTCTGATTATGCCGGGCTTCAGCGCCAGCATAATCCCCCGTATCGGAATGCGCTGGGTTCTGCTTGTGACGTTTGAGCCACATTGAAGCCCCTCCATTCCTCGTAGACCAGGCTACCCGCTCTGCCAGGCGAAATGGCTCTCAGTCCGAGGGCGGCATAGCCGCCCACCAGAGCCTTCGCCCGAGCGCGGTTCTCATCATCAATAAAGACTATTCTAGCGGATATTCTCTGGAATATAGCACAAATTTTCCCGGAATTACAGGTGAAACAATCCCGTCAGAGGATCTGGCCCCCCCACGGAGCGGCGGGGCCTGGGCTACTGAAAGCTGGCCCAGAGCCAGTCGAGGAATCCGTCCACGTTGACGGAGGAGGCGATGCGGCAAATGGGTCGGGCCGCAGGACCTTGGGCTACCACCACGGTGCCGCGCAGAGGGCCTTCCCGCACGACCGCGAGGGGCAGCTCGACCCATTCAAATAGGTCTGGGGCATCGACGGCGGCAATAGTCAGGACATCGTCGACCGGAAACGCGTCCGGATCGCCCCCCTCTCCTTTAGCCTGCTCGCCATAAAACGTCAGCATTTCAAACAAGACCTGTCCGACTCGGCCATAAGATTTGAAACGCGCCACGTCGCGGAGAGGGAGAAGGGCCCGGTGGGCCACATTGATGCCGATCAGTTGAATGTTTTTACCGTGACGGAGGACGATATCGGCGGCATGGGGGTCGAGATAGACATTAAACTCCTCAAAACGGTCCACATGCGTGCCTGGCAATGCGCCAAACATGCAGGTGATGCTCTCCCATCTAGCGGCAATCTCCGGGTGGGCTAAAAACAACACGGCGATGTTGGTGAGGGGTCCCGTGGCGATGAGGTGCAGCGGCTTTGTCTGCTGGTGAGCGTAGGCAGCGATAGCAGTCCATGCCCTCTCCCGAGGCAGCGGAACGTGCGGGATATTTGGTGTCCCGCCAAGGCCGGCCTCCCCATGAATGTCGGCTGCCTTGATGAGCGGGTAAAACATTGGCCGGGAGGCTCCTGCCAGGACGGGAACATTTTGACATCCGGCAAGATCCAGGAGATAGCGGGCGTTCTGGTAGGTATCCGCCAGCTTCACATTGCCGCCCACTGTGGAGACTGTGACGACATCGAGCCGTCTGACAGCGATCATTAAGGCTAGCGCGTCGTCGATTCCCGGGTCCATATCAATAATCACGCGAGTCCGCATTGAACGTTTCCTCTCTCGCCCGCAGTTTTGCGGAGCGCTTGTTACGGCTCCTGCTTCTGGCCGTTGTAGCGCGCAAAAAGCCGCCCACACCGACAGGGCTATAGGCGGACTTGCACGGCTAAGTCATAAAAACTCTACTGGACAGCGTTGGGCCGCTGGCTCGGCTGCGAAATATCTCCGAGGGCATGGCCGGATTCGTGCGCAAAAATGTCAACTCGGGCCAGGTCGCCGATTGCCACGATGCCGACCAATTTCCCTTGATCGGTCACGGGCAGGCGGCGAATTTGCTTGTCGGCCATCATATCCGCCGCTTCCCTCGCATCGGTTTCAGGAGAGCAGGTCACGACGGGTGTGAACATAATGTCCTTAACGGGAGTGTTAGGACCTTTCCCGTCAGCGACCGCCTTGATGCTGATGTCCCGGTCGGTGATGATTCCGGTAACCTTGCTGCCCTCTACTACCGGAGTGCTTCCGCAGTGCATTTTCTTCATAATTTGAGCGGCGTGCTCAATCGAATCCGAGGGCGATACGGTTGATACTTTGCTGGTCATAATGTCCTTTATCTTCATGAAATTCCTCCTCATCAGGTGATAGGACTAGTATGGACTGGCCGGAAGGTTCGTATGCGCTGTCCTCATCAAGGCCACTGGTCCCGGGGGTGGGCGCTCATTTTGAAGATTCCTGGGTGCCCTGCGCCAGGCAGGCTGTCCCCTCCTGACCTGCTGCCAGCTGCCGTGTCAGCAACCACGTCAGCCCAAATGCCAGACAACTGGTGAGCAGAAGGGCTATGCCGCGAAACGCTGGCGGAACCCATGGGGCGCTGACGCTGTATGCCGTGACCGTGACGGTTGCCAGAACCCATGCCGCAGCATGGATCCACGGTTTAGTCTGCAGCCAGCGGCCCAGCGCCAGCACCAGAAATGTCGCAGCCTGGGCTGCCCACATGGGGTTGATATCTCCCACGAAATGGGTGGGAGAAAAGCCGGTGGCGGCATTGAGCGCCAGCCCTACGCCCACCCCGCTGAGCATCGCGGCGACCACAAAGCTGCCGGAAAGTTCGTCGCCCCAAAGAATCAGGGCAACGGTCGGACCGACAATCCCGGCGTTGCGCAGCGTCAACCCGAAAACCCGCCACCACGCCGTTTCTCCAGGCCGCCATAACGCAAAAGCCATCATCGCAGCCCCTTCCAGGACTAGGGCCCACTGAGTCCAGCGCATGGGGACGCGGACGCTCACGACGTCCTTTCCGAGGCTCATAGCTCCGGAAAACAGCAGGGGTCCGCACCAGCTTAGAGCCATGGCCCAGATTCCCACACCGATGAGGGGAATCTCCCAGGAATGGGCGCGTGTGACGATGAGATAGGCCAGTTGGGACAGCCCGCCAGATATTTGGGGGGCGGCATGCAAGCGCATCTGCAGGCCAATCCAGGTGGACACCCCCGTCACGGCTAGGAGAACGCCAGTGGATAGCCAGACGACCTGCCGGGCTTGACGCGGACTGCGGGCA
>JAKAAS010000449.1 GCA_021802225.1 Bacillota bacterium | reverse complement strand
CAAGCCCCAGCCGATTCACCACAATGCGCTGGCAGCCATGATTCCGGGTTTAAAAGGATTCGTGCACACGCCCGTCTATCATGCCAATGAGTCGTCGATATTAGGTCCTCATTCGGCCACGCTGGCTGACATGTATGTGAGTATCAGTACTGGGCGCGCCGAGGCCATGGTTGAAGTGTGGAGCGCTGCCAGTGCCGGCATGCTCGCCGCTTACGGATTTCATAACTGTTTATTGTATCACGGCGACAATATTGCGGCCGCGCAGTCCTTCCAGCTCGTGCCGGGAGTGGTGGCGACAGTGTACGCCGTCACACTTCCCGCCAACTATGTGGGAGGTCCGCGTTCCACCTATGTCGACGTGGAGTGGACGGATGCCGTCAAACAGCCGGATGGGGTACGCTACCTGCGGTGGTCTCTGGCCGCATTCCCGCAAAGCGCTCCGCAGACCGCTGTTGCTGCAACGTCGGCATCACTGGAACCCTTAACAGTAGCCGAAGCCATGGTGGCCCCTCAAACGCACGGCACCTGGCATGGCAATATTGCTGCGACCAAGTCTGGCCTCATTAGCCTAGCGGAGCAAATTTTGCATCAAAGTCTTCAGCCAAAAGCTTAAGAAAATCGCCTTGACGGCAAATTGAAGAAACCACAACGGTTTCTTCAATTTCTTGTAACAGGCATTGCCAATGGGATTCGAGTGCGGTTCTTCGCCTTGGTTCTACTCTGGCCAATGGCACAACACATCTCTTTGCGGTACATTGGTTTTGGTAGCAATTTCTACTTCGCTGTACCGAGATTACGTATGGGCAATCGTATACGGGCAGTTGGCAGAGCAAACCACGGGCCAAAGCGACTTAGGGGGCATCTTATGTACAAGTACACCAACATATTGCTAGCGACAACTTTCGGACTTTTGTTGGCTGGCTGCGGCACGGCGTCTGCGGTTTCTTCGCACAGTACTAATCCAGAACGGTCCGTAAAGTCGTCTCTGCCTGCAAAATCGGCAGCTCTGGTGAAGCCGGCAACTGCCCCTCCTTTACCGGCCTTCCAATCAGGAATCAACGTGGAAGTATGGGGCACTCCATCCACTGTGGACATTGATACCGTTCTCCAGAAAGTTGCTCAACTTCACGTACGTGTTGTTGCGTTGGTCGTCCCGTTCGGACAGAGCAATTGGCAGTCGACCAATGTCGGGCCCGTCAGCTTTACACCCCCCCCGGCGGTGATAAACCGCATCATTCAGCAAGCGTACCAGGACCATCTATCGGTCATGCTTCGTCCGATGCTGGATGAAGGAACATTGACGCCGTCTGGCCATTGGCGAGGAGACATTGTCCCTACTTCGGCACCCGCTTGGTTCAGCAGCTATACCCGAGCACTGATTCCATACGCCATCTTGGCACAACAAGATCATGTCGGCGCTTTTGATGTCGGCACAGAGTTGACTTCGCTCGAGGATGACGGAACGTTGTGGAAGAACACCATCGGACAACTTCGTGACTATTTTCACGGGCCGATGCTGTATTCATTCAACTGGAACAGCCCCAGCTTGGCGGCCTTGCCGTCCTGGACGGACAGCCTCACATGGATTGGCCTTGATGCCTATTACCCCCTCTCGACGTCTTCTGGCTCAGTGCCTGCCTTAGTCAAGGCATGGCAGCCGTGGGTAGCGCAAAGGGCAAAAATTCCTAACCTTGTGATCACAGAAGTGGGGGTCATGCCTAAAGCTCGAGCGTGGGAAACTCCTTGGGTGTGGAATCCCCCAGGGCCAACGGATTGGTCCGTGCAAGCACGCTATTACACCGCCACTATGACAGCGTGGGAGGGGCATTCCCATGGCATCTACTGGTGGGGCGTCATGATGCCCCGGTCCGGTCATGGGCCTTCATTTGACCCCATCGACCATGTTAGTGGCAAGGTGATGCAAAATATCTTCTCACATAATTAGGAGCCATTATACCATTTTTCGAATAATTCCATTGTGTGTTCCGATTGGCAGTGCGGTTTGACGACATGCAGATTACGTCAATAGTCGTTGTTAACCGAGTGACCGCTTTAATTTTCTTGGCAGTCGAGTTCGATTCCCATTCAAGATATGATAGCTTCAATAGCGCAACCATGTTGTTTTTATCAATTTTATCCCCCTACGCCACCACCCTAGCAAAGCCGTGACACCCATCTTGAGACTTCGAAAGGAACGGTCTACCTCTGCAAAATCCTGTATGTTAAAACAAATTGGAACTAGTTGTTCGATGATTAGGAAAGGAGTTTGGACGGTGGTAAAATTTAGCGACCAAACTTTTTATGAGTTACCTCAAGTTTCTGCACCATCGCTCGGCATGAACTTGGACCCCTCTGCCGCATGGATGGTAGGCCCCAAAATTTGCCGCCGTTATGGCATTATACCCTTTGCCCTATCCGAAGGCGCTCTTTGCATTGCAAGTGCAGAGGGTAAACCCGCCGATTCGCGGTTCCTTCACGCAGTGGAACCTGTTCGCTGGTACCGGACAGGCCACGAGGAGCTTTATCATGCACAACTCCGAATCTTTGGTCCAAGCCGCAACCAAGTGTCTCGATTTGGCGAAATTGCTTGCGCTCGGGGACTGCTCACTCCAGAGGTGGTTGAGCACATACTGGAAACACAGCGTTGCCATGGTGGCTTGATAGGCCAAATTTGTCTTATGCAAAACCTATTGACTGGTTGGGACATTGCCGAAATTTTAAGCGATCAAACCCGAATCCCCGCTCTCAACTTGCTCAAACATCGCCCGCCAAATGGGACTGATTTGATGAAAGAGACGTGGGACCTGTTGGATGAGCACGATTGGCGAAAATTTGCAATGGTACCCGTAACCGCTACCGACAAAGCCATTACTGTTGGGATCAGTGACCCTTTTAGCCATGAAGGCCGTCTGTTCCTGAGCACAAAAACCGGCAAGTCCGTGCGCAGTGTTATCACAGGCAAGCGTGATATCGAGTCCATTCTCAATGAACGCT
>JAKAAS010000448.1 GCA_021802225.1 Bacillota bacterium | reverse complement strand
AGGAGGCGCTGGCGATGATTGAGGCGGGGGCCGACCGCATTGGCGCAAGCCAGACGCAGGCCATTCTGGAAGCCCTGGCTTAAGCGAGAGGAGATGGCAATGATGGACCACGATATAATGCCGACAATCATCCAGAAGACGCGTGACCGCCAAGCCTTGTCCGCATCCGAAATCCGCCAGCTAGTTGACGGCGTAGTGAGCGGCGCCTGGCCTGATTACCAGTTGTCCGCCTGGCTGATGGCGGCATACTGCCGCGGCCTGACGGATACCGAAACTTTTGAGCTGACGGGGGCGATGGCCGACTCCGGCGGCCCCCCGCAAGAACCGTTGGGCTTGGTGGACAAACATTCCACCGGAGGAGTGGGCGACAAGACGACCCTGGTGCTGGCGCCCTTAGTCGCCAGTCTGGGTCTTCCCATGGCCAAAATGTCGGGACGGGGTTTGGGCCACACCGGGGGAACTCTGGACAAGCTGGAGAGTATTCCCGGATTTACGGTCGACCTTTCGCCGGAGGCCATTCGGGCACAGGTGAGGGATATCGGCGTCGCTGTCGTGGCGCAGTCCTCAACTCTGGCCCCGGCCGACAAGCGGCTGTATGCCCTGCGCGATGTAACGGCTACGGTCGACTCCATTCCGCTTATCGCCTCGTCGATTATGTCTAAGAAGCTCGCCAGCGGCACGCGCCATATGGTGCTTGATGTGAAAGTCGGCAACGGCGCCTTTATGACCACACTTGAGCGTGCCCGCGAACTGGCCCAGCTTATGGTGAAAATCGGCGAGTTCCACCAGCGCCACGTGACAGCGCTCCTTACCACCATGAACGAACCGCTCGGGTGGGCCATAGGCAACGCCGTGGAAGTCAATGAAGCGGTGGCGTGCCTGAAGGGCGGGGGGCCGGAGGACCTGCGTACGCTGGTGTTGGCCTTGGCGGCTGCGCTGGAGCAGTCAGTGCATGGCACGAACCCGGACACGGCTTACGGGACTGCCCGGGACGCACTGACCAGCGGAAAAGCTTGGGATGTGTTTGTCCGCTGGATTGCGGCTCAGGGAGGACAGCCTGCCAGTGTTGAGCACGACCTTCCGTTGGCCCCCATCGTCCGGGAAGTGCATGCCGACAGGCAAGGATGGGTGGCTGCCATCCAGACCCAGTCTCTCGGCGAGGTGGCTTTGGAATTAGGGGCGGGGCGCCATGAACTGGGAGACCGCGTGGACTTTGGCGTGGGCTTGCAGTGCTTCGCCAAAATTGGCCGCCAGTTCGAGCAGGGAGAGACCGTGGCCATCATTTATGCACGCAGCGAGGGAGCCGCGGAGGAGGCGGCCCAGGGGGTGCGCACCGCCATCTCCTGGAGCCCGCAATCTGTCGCAGTGCCGGACTTGGTGCTGGACCGCATTGCAGGCGCCTAAGCGGGATATCCATAAAATTTTTTAGAAAGGAGCAGGTGGAGCGTTTGGGCTCTACCAACTCACACCGATGCGCATTATCTTATTAGTGATTGACTCTGGAGGGATCGGCCCTGCGCCGGACAGCGCAGCATTCGGGGACCTGGGCGCCAATACCATTGGGCATACCGCCAGGGCCGTGCCGGGCCTGGCCCTGCCGAATTTAGCAGCGATGGGTCTGTCCTCTTTAGTGGATCTGCCCGGCACACCAGCGGTGCCGTTAAAGGGAGTGGCATACCCGGTGCATTCGCAGGCGGCTGGCAAGGATACTCTGGCTGGCCACTGGGAAATGATGGGCATTACGGTGACGGTGCCCTTCCGAACTTTTCCCAATGGATTTGATGCCGATATTGTCGCCCGCCTGACGGAGGCATTTGGCCGTCCCCTTTTGGGAAACGAAGTAGCGTCGGGAACAGAGATCATGGCGCGCCTCGGCGAGCGCCACATGCAGACGGGGTGGCCCATTGTGTATACGTCCGCTGACAGTGTGCTGCAGATAGCGGCCCATGAAGACATTGTGCCGCTGCCTCAACTGTATGCATGGAGCCAGAGCGCGCGTGATATCATGCAGGGACCGTGGCTTGTGGGCCGGATCATTGCCCGGCCGTTTGTGGGTACCCCCGGCCACTTCACGCGCACTGCGCACCGGCACGATTTCAGTGTCAAACCTCCGTCTGCTACAGAGGTCGACGCACTGCAGCAAGCGGGTGTCCGGACCGTAGCGGTCGGAAAGATTGGCGACATTTTTTCAGGGCAGGGGTTCGACGTGAAGACGGCTACAGTGAGCAACCAGGATGGACTGGAAAAGACTGCGCAGGCTCTGGAACAGTGGCCGTCAGGAAAGCCCGGGTTTATCTTTACCAATCTGGTGGAATTCGACTCGCTCTATGGCCACCGCCGCGACCCCGTGGGATATGCGCGGGCCCTGCGCGAGCTTGACGACTTTCTCCCCCACCTGTGGAACCTGCTCGGTCCCGGCGACCAATTGTGGATCACGGCGGATCATGGCTGCGACCCCACCTACCCGGGAACCGACCATACCCGGGAGACTCTGCCGTGGCTCTGCTACGGCCCATCTCTGATTCCAGGCATCGGCCATCCCAGGTCTACCCTGGGAGATATTGCCGCCACGCTAGCGGCGCTCTTTTCCGCAGCCCAGGTGGGTCACGGCCACATCAGCGACAAGCTCGTCCCCGGCTAAGTGCCGCCGGCAGGACCGGGCGGACGCTCACGAGGCGTCCGCCTCTTATATTCGGGCGATAACACTCCGGTTGCCCGCAATTTTGTGGTCCCTCTCCTTTTCCCGTCTTGATAATTCTTATCTGGCAGTTCGCGGTCATAAAGAAAACACCTGTGCAATCCAGTGGCCCGCATAGGTTATGAGAAATACTGACAACACCATTCCCACCAAAGTCGAAAGCAATGTCCTCAGCGGTTTCCAACCCGTACCGAACCCTATGGCAATACAGACATATGCACCTAGAAAGGGAGACAGAGGTGCCAGAATCCCAACCCCATACCGCCCGTACTTGTCTGACCATTTTTGCACCCGGTCT
>JAKAAS010000447.1 GCA_021802225.1 Bacillota bacterium | reverse complement strand
GGGGGCCCAGACTCCCCTCACCGGGAAGGCCGTGGTCGTCACGGGCACGTTTGTGCAGATTCCCAGAAAAAGTCTGGAAGCGTGGATAGGCCAGATGGGCGGGAAGGTCGCCGCCGCCGTGTCCCAGCGCACGGCCCTCGTGGTGGTGGGAGAGAAGCCCGGGTCGAAAGCGACCAAGGCCCGCGATTTGCAGGTTCCCATCATGACGGAACAGGAGTTCTTGGGCTGGGTGGCGGATTCGGGATTTCCGGTGCGGACTCCGGGCGGTCTAGCCTGAGCTCGGAAACAGGAAGCGCGGCCCATTGCAGGGGACCAGACCAGACCGTATAATAGGTCCGATTAGTATTGTCGGATTATGTCTCTTTATCCTTGTCTTCTTTAAAGATTTTCAGAACATTTTGCGTAGCGGGAAGGAGAGAGCGGTGTGCCGCATAGAGTACTGGATGTTCGGAATTTGAGCACCTACTTTTTCACGGAAGACGGGGCGGTAAAATCCGTAGACCAGGTGAGCTTCCATATTGACTCGGAAGAGACGCTGGCTGTCGTTGGAGAGTCAGGGTGCGGCAAGAGTGTGACATCGCTGTCTATCATGCAACTGATTCCCTCGCCCCCCGGGAAGATTGTGGGAGGGGAAATTCTTTTTCAAGGCGAGGATCTCTTAAAGAAAAGTGCGGAAGAAATGCGGAAAATCCGCGGCAACCAAATCGCTATGATCTTCCAGGAGCCGATGACTTCTTTGAACCCGGTGTACACCATCGGAGATCAGATTGCCGAGGCCGTTCTCTTGCACCAGAAGGTGGATAAGAGGCAGGCATGGGCGCGGGCCGTGGATATGCTCCGGGAAGTCGGCATCCCCTCGCCCGAAAAGAGAGCCCAGGAGTATCCGCACCAAATGTCCGGCGGCATGCGCCAGCGCGTCATGATTGCCATGGCGATGTCTTGCAATCCCGCACTGTTGGTCGCGGACGAGCCCACCACGGCCCTGGATGTGACGATTCAGGCCCAGATTCTGGACTTGATGCGAAAACTTAAACAGGAGTTCCATACCGCGATTATGCTGATTACCCATGATCTGGGTGTGGTAGCGGAGATGGCCGACCGCGTGGTGGTGATGTACGCTGGCAAGATTGTGGAGGAAAGTCCAACGGTGGACTTGTTCCGGGAGCCTTTGCATCCGTATACGCAGGGGCTTTTGGATTCCATACCGCGGCTGGACCAGCCCACTACGGAGAAATTGCACGTGATCGAAGGCACTGTGCCTAACCCGCTGCACCTGCCCAAAGGGTGCACATTTGCTCCACGGTGTCCCAAGGTGATGGATATTTGCCGGGAAAAGCCGCCGCTGCTCACTGAGGTATCGGACGGGCGCAAGGTGAGCTGTTGGCTGCATGTGGACCCGCAGCATGAGGATCCGCCGAAAGACGGGTCGGGGAAGGAGGTGGCATCATGAGCGCTGTGATGGAAAATGAACCGCATGAGGTATTGATGGAGGTCCGCGACCTGACCAAGTACTTCCCGATTACCGGGGGGCTGTTTTCGCGGGTGGTGGGACACGTCAAGGCCGTGGACGGAGTCAGCTTTGATTTGAGGCGGGGTGAGACACTGGGGCTGGTCGGGGAGTCCGGGTGCGGGAAAACCACCACGGGCCGGGCTGTGCTGCGGCTTATCGAGCCAACGTCGGGCACGATTAAATTCGAGGGCAAGGATATCACCCATGTCAACAAGCAGCAGATGCGTGCGCTTCGCCGGCAGATGCAGATTATCTTTCAGGATCCGTTTGGGTCTCTGAACCCGCGCATGTCCGTCGGGCAGATCATCGAGGAGCCGCTCGTTATTCACCATATGGGAAGCCGCAAGGAGCGGGAAGCCCGGGTGCGGGAGCTGCTGGATGTGGTGGGGCTGGCTTCGTACCACCTGCGGCGTTATCCCCATGAGTTTTCCGGAGGGCAGAGGCAGCGGATTGGAATTGCCCGGGCCCTGGCTCTGAACCCCAAATTGATCGTGGCTGACGAGCCGGTTTCCGCCTTGGATGTGTCGATTCAGTCCCAGATCCTCAATCTTCTGGAGGACCTGCAGGCGGAATTTGGCTTGACTTATCTCTTTATTGCCCATGGGCTGAACGTGATCCGCCATATTTCTGACCGGGTGGGTGTGATGTACCTCGGCGCCATGGCGGAGATTGCCAGTTCGGAGGATATTTACCGGAAGCCGCTCCATCCTTATACGGAGGCGCTGTTTTCGGCCATTCCGATTCCCAATCCGGACATTAAGCGCGAACGGATCATCTTGCAAGGAGACGTGCCCAGTCCGGTGAATCCGCCTGCAGGCTGCCGGTTCCACACACGGTGCCCGATTGCGCAGGAGAAATGCCGAATTGACCGTCCCATCCTCAAGCAGAGCGAACCCGACCACTGGGTAGCGTGCCACTTCCGGTAACAGATTAGATAAGAGGCGGGAGAACGAACCCGCCTCTTATCTAATTACCCGGCGAATTTGCACTAGAGTCACCACAGGGGGACTAGGAGGAGTGGACCGCCACCAGGGCAGGGTGGCGGTCCACTGTCCGGTCGCCAAGACCGTTTCCCCTACGCGCAGGTGTGCCGGCAGAGGTACGGCGGGACCCACAGCGGACGCTGCCTGCGGATCGTCAAACACAATGGAATCCACCTCGATTTCAATAAAGCCTGCATCGAAGCTTTCTCCGATATGGGTGACAGTCCCCGTGCGGGTCAGCGTATACTGCCCGGTTTTGCGGGGAAAGAACATCCCAAGGATCACCACACACAGCCCTAGCCCAGCCACTGGAATCAGAGCGCTCCTGCGCACGCTTCGTCCCCCTCTCTTGCCGATCCCGGCAGACATTGGGACCCGCGGAGTTTGCCTCTGTTATCACAGTAACTTTATTATACGCCAGGCGGGTCGGAGGCAAACCCCGGCCGCGGCGCAGCCGGGCGGCTTTTGGCACAAAACCGCCCGGGTCCTGCGTCATATAATCCA
>JAKAAS010000446.1 GCA_021802225.1 Bacillota bacterium | reverse complement strand
TTCGCGCAGCACCCGCTTGTCGTTGGACCCATAGCGCCTCAGGGCCAGCGGCATGCTCAGAGCCAGTTCCACTACCTCATGGTCACAAAATGGCACGCGGATTTCGAGGTTATAGTGCATGCCGATGCGGTCGGTCTTAAGCAAGGCGTCGTCGGGCAAAAACCACTGCACGTCGAATCCCTGCATCGCCTGCAGCTCTGGGAGAAAACCATGGGTAGCCCAATATTCGGCAACCGCTCCGGGACGGTCTGGAAGCTGCCATTCCGGCTTCAGCAGGCGCTCTTGCTCTTCCAGGCTGAATGTGTAGCCAACACCCCGGTAGCGTGCCGAGATGGGCACCATGGCCCGTTTCAGGGCATTTGCGCCCGGCCAGTTCTTTTTCATCCAAAATGTGCGCATAAACTCCGGGACCTTCCGGATCTGGGCCAGACTCTGCACCTCGCCGTACCCAGCGTAGCCTGCGAAAATTTCGTCCGCCCCCTCCCCCGAGAGCATCACCGTTTCCCGTTCCGCGGCGGCCCTAGCCACGCCGTCCAACGGCAGCACGGTGGGGTCCGCCATGGGCTCGTCCAGAATATAGGCCAGTTCCCGCACTCTCTGCGGAGTAATGCTCAAATCCACATCGACCCGGTGAAGGGGAATTCCGTAATTAGCCGCGACCTTTTCGGCCCACGCAATTTCATCATAGCCGGGATATTTCGCCGGAAAAGTCGCAGACCACGCCTCGATTGGACTTTTTAGCGTGCCGGCCGCAATGGCAGCCAGAAGACTGGAATCGAGCCCGCCGGACAGAAAAATGCCCAGGGGCACGTCCGAAGCCAAGTGGGTGCGCACCACGTCGACCAGCAACCCCCGTAGCCGGTCTGCCCAGTAGGCCATCTGGGCCATCGACTCTGGTTCGCGGACAGACGGCTGCCAGTACTGCCAGCGCTGCCGGCGCCCGTCCCCGTGAATGACGAGCACTTCGCCCGGCCGCAATTTGCTGACATTCTTCAGCATTGTGTGCGGGGCGGGCACAAACCGGTGGGCCAGATAACTGGCCAGCATCCTCGGGTCCACATCAAACTGAAATTCCGGCATCTGGATTAGAGACTTCAGTTCAGACGAGAATGCCACCGTATCGGACATTTCATAGAGGTACAGAGGTTTTTGCCCGATCCGGTCCCGCGCCAGGATCAACTTATGCGAACGCCTGTCCCAAATCGCCAGCGCAAACATGCCAGAAATCTTGTCTAGAAAGTCCATCCCAAATTCTTCGTACAAATGGACAAGCACCTCGCCGTCTGCGCGGCTGTTTAAATGGTGGCCCAAAGACTCCACCAGCGTTTGCAGGGCCAGGTAATTGTACAGTTCGCCATTATAGACGGCGACAATCTTGCCGTCCTCAGAATAATAGGGCTGGCGGCCATGCACCACATCAATAACGGCTAGCCGGCGCATGCCAATTCCGACGTTGCGTTCAGCAAAAATTCCCTCATCGTCCGGGCCCCGGTGAATCATGGCTCTCAGCATGCCCTTCAGCTCACCTGGCGGCACCGGTCTCTCCCGGTGCCATATACCGGCTATTCCACAGATCGCAAACACCTCATCTCATCACACAACTGTGTGCCCAATATAATGCATCGGCTCCAAAATACCATGAGTCCGCCCATGAGAGATTCTCATCACCACGTGCGGATGCCATCTATCATGCCCATTTCCAGGGAAAATCCTCCAAAGAACAGCCTGTCCACCCTATTGGGCGTCTTATCACCGGGGAGGGCGGCCAGATCTTTTGGCGAAGGCAACGGGCAGAAAGACAGCATAAACCATGCCCCTGGGCTTCCGATGCACAAAAGGCCAGGCACGACAGCAGGTCCAGAAAATCCCGGCAGGGGAACAACCCCTGCTGGTCAGTCCAGATAGTCTTTAAGTTTTTTGCTTCGGGTAGGGTGCCGCAGCTTGCGCAGGGCCTTGGCTTCTATCTGCCGGATGCGCTCACGCGTCACCCCAAACACCTGGCCAACCTCTTCGAGGGTGCGCGCGCGCCCGTCATTAAGCCCAAAGCGCAGCCGCAACACCTTCTCCTCCCGGTTCGTCAGGGTGTCCAGCACTTCTTCGAGCTGCTCTTTGAGCAGCTGGTAGCCGGCGGCCTCAGCTGGCGCTGGCGCATCTTCATCCTCTATGAAGTCTCCAAGGTGGGAGTCTTCCTCTTCGCCAATCGGGGTCTCCAAAGACACGGGCTCTTGCGCTACTTTTAGAATTTCGCGCACCCGCTCTTCAGTAATCCCCATTTCCTTGGCAATTTCATCTGGACTCGGGTCACGTCCTAATTCTTGGAGGAGTTGGCGCTGCACCCGAATCAATTTGTTAATCGTTTCCACCATGTGCACCGGAATCCTAATGGTCCGCGCCTGGTCCGCAATCGCCCGCGTGATGGCCTGACGGATCCACCAAGTGGCGTACGTGCTGAACTTGTAGCCCTTGCGGTAATCGAATTTCTCTACAGCTTTGATCAAGCCCAAATTGCCTTCCTGAATCAAATCCAGGAAAAGCATCCCGCGCCCGACGTAGCGCTTGGCAATTGAGACCACCAAACGCAAGTTAGCCTCAGCCAGCTTCCGCTTCGCCTCTTCATCACCCTGCTCGATGCGCTTCGCCAGCTCTACCTCCTGGTCTGCTGTCAAGAGGGGAACCCGCCCGATTTCCTTCAGGTACATCCGGACTGGGTCATCAATGGCCACCCCGTCGGGCACACTCAACTCGCGCCCGACATCTTCAGTCTCCTCGGCATCGACTTCGTCGGGTTCGGGCCCGGACTCTTCATCCGCCGGCTGCTCACCCACGAGCTCAATGCCCAGTTCGCCAAACATCTCATAAATACTGTCAATCTGGTCGGGAGGAAGATCAATCGATTGCAGAGTGTCTACAATTTCACCATAAGACAGCTTGCCCCGCTCTTGACCACGGCGAATCAGGGATTTAACTTCATCGATTTGCCCCACAGCTTTTTTCCCCTGAGCCATGTTATCC
>JAKAAS010000445.1 GCA_021802225.1 Bacillota bacterium | reverse complement strand
TTAAAACAGTTCGGCCGCCTAACACGGTCCACCTCCCCGTCCCCGGACAAAGTCGCACAGCCGGCGGAGAATCATCTCAAGCGCGAAGACTCCCACAGCTACGGGCTGACAAACCGCGAGTGGGATATCCTCGATTGCCTGGCACGGGGCTATAGCAATAAAAAGATCGCTGAAAGTCTCCATATAGCGGACGGTACCGTCAAAAACCATATTTGCCATATTTTCGATAAGCTTCAGTTGCGTGACCGCACGCAAGTGGCCCTGTTTGCCGTAAAAAATCGCCCCCCTGATTCGCGTACACCCTTGTCCAAGGCCTGAACGTGTAGGCTTTAAGGACTACAATTGGTTAAAAATAGAGAAAACGGTCTATTTTCGCGTTTGGTCTGGTGGTCTACAGTAGACCAATGGACGGTAAATCTTGTTTGGCTATAAACGCACAAGGAATGGGGGTGTTCTTGTGACTGGACATACACCGCAAACCCTGGAAACTGTGTTGCGTACGTCAATCCCTGAGTGGAAAGAGCTATCCTTATCTACCAAACATGTCTCGGGAGGCATGACAAACGAAAATTTTTGCGTTCAAGCCGGTGACCAGACCTTCTTTGTGAGGTTGAGTGACCGCAACAGCCAAAGATTGGGCATTGACCGCAATGATGAATATGCTGCTGCCTACGAAGCCGCCAAAATAGGCGTAGGTCCCCAGGTGCACGCGTATTTTCCCTTTCAGAGGATATTGATTACCCATTATATTGCCGGCCGTTCTCTGATATCGCAAGACTTCCATTCAACACAACGCCTCGATGAATTTATTGACCTCCTCTACCGAGTGCATCAATCGAAGCTGTCCATCAAGCCGTTCTCTGTCTTCACCGTTGTTAGCAATTACTGGAATATCATCCGGGACCACCCTGCCAATCTTCCCGAAAATATTGGAGACATTTTATCTCTCGCTAGTGTCATTGAGGATTATATTCCCGACGAGCCCACGACTCTGTGTCACAACGACTTGCTGGCGGCGAATTTCCTGGCTGACCATCAAACCCACCGCCTCTGGTTGGTCGATTGGGAGTACGCGGGCAGAGGCAGCCTCTATTTTGATTTAGGAAATTTTTGTGCGAATCAAGAACTTCCCGTGACTTTGGAACGATATTTGGTCGAGCGCTATTTTTCTTACCGGAATGTTGACTACCATCTGGCCTGTGTTCGCCTGATGCGGATCATGTCCGATATCAGGGAAGCCTTTTGGGGGCTGGTCCAGCACTGCCTGTCTCCTCTTTCGGTAGATTTTCTCGCCTATGCCGAACTGCATCTCAAGCGGGTTGAACAAGCGATCGAAGCATCCGAATTGGATATGAATTTGAAGGTTATAGCCCAAGGGCGCTGACAACATTTTCCCCATTTCACTACTATCCATTCAAAGAAGGGTGAAGAATGAAATCACAGGCACAGGTCGTCATTATTGGTGGTGGAGTCGCCGGAACGAGTATCGCTTATCATCTAACCCGTCTGGGTTGGCATGATATTATCTTGCTGGACCGTAACGAACTCACCAGTGGGTCCACCTTTCATTCGGCTGGATTAGTCGGACAGTTGCGCTCCTCCGTTTCATTGACCAAAATGCTGATGTACAGCGCGCAACTCTACCGCCGCTTGAAACAAGAAACGGGTGTCGATATTGGGTGGAGCGAAATCGGGAGTTTGCGGCTGGCATCAACACGGGAACGTTATGAAGAACTGGAGCGCCAGGCCGGCTGGGCCAAGTCTTTTGGCCTGCCTATGGAGTTAATCAGCCCGGCCGAGGCCAAAGAACTTTTCCCACTGATGGATGCGCAAGGCGTGTTCGGAGCTGCTTACCTGCCCACCGATGGGTATCTGGATCCTAGCAGCCTGACCCAAGCGCTGGCTAGAGGTGCGCGTCAGGGCGGAGCTGACATTGAAACTTTCACGCGGGTCACTGGCATCGACACTGAGCGCGGGCGCGTCAAACGCGTCATCACGGACAAAGGCACGATTGCCACAGAGATTGTCGTTGACGCCGGAGGAATGTACGCCAACGATATCGGCAACCTCGCTAACGTTACCGTCCCCCTCATCCCCATGCAACACCAATACATTATAACAGAAGCGCTGAATGCGCCTAGTGAGATGATGGAGCGTCTTCCAACGATGCGGGACCCGGACAACTTGGTGTATTTTCGCCGCTGGGGTCAAGGCCTCGTGATGGGAGGCTACGAGCGCACCCCTGAGCCGTGGGGCCTGTCCGGCATCCCGGCCACATTCAATGGGCAACTTCTATCTCCTGATATGGACCGTTTCCTGCCGATAATGGAAGGAGCCATCAAACGGGTGCCCATAATGGAAAGCGCTGGCATCCAGACCTTCATTAATGGTCCAGAAGCTTTCACGCCCGATGGAGAGTTCATCCTAGGGGAGTCCGACGTTTCAGGATTTTTTGTGGCCGCGGGCTTTTGCGCCCACGGCATTGCAGGAGCCGGCGGTGTCGGCCGGATGATGGCTGAGTGGATTGTCGAGGGTGAACCTTCTCTGGATTTGTGGAAGATGGATATCCGCCGATTTGGACCCCAATACCGTGGCAGGCAGCTGGCCCTTGAGCGGACGAAGGAAATTTACCAGACCTACTACGATATCCGTTATCCTCATGAAGAATACTTAAGCGCACGTCCCCTGCGCCTCTCCCCTGCCTACCCTGCCCTCGTGGCCTTACAGGCAGAATTTGGGGAAAAGGCGAACTGGGAACGCGTGAATTGGTTTCGGTCCAATGCGACAGAGTCCGGCAACACAGTCCGGCCCCACGGATGGGCGGGGCAAGTCTGGTCCTCTGCCATTGGAGTGGAACATCTGGCCACGCGAGAGCGGGTCGGTTTGTTTGACGAAACGTCGTTTAGCAAAATAGAAATTGGAGGGCCTGACGCGTTGGCTTTTTTACAGCACCTCTGTGATAATGACATCGACCAGCCACCGGGCACGATCGTTTACACCCAGTTGCTGAACT
>JAKAAS010000444.1 GCA_021802225.1 Bacillota bacterium | reverse complement strand
TTCCCTTGTTCGCTCATCATAAGATCGACATATTGGTCACTGTGCTCGGTTAAAATTCTGTGGAACTGATGCAAGATCCGCCCCCGACGCGGGGCGGGCGTTTCCGCCCAAGCCCTAAAAGCCGCAGTTGCAGCAGAAATGGCCATATCCACGTCTTGGGGCGTACTTTCCAAGAAATCAGCCAACACCTGGTCGGGCTGACTAGGACTCACATCTTTATCGAGGGATCCGCCGCCTTCCATCCAACGGCCCCCAATATAATTGGTTAGACGCATCGGTGTCCTCCTATAAATCCGTTAAACGATCATAGGTTTCTGGACGACGGTCACGGAAAAATTGCCAGGTGTTGCGAACCTCACGAATCACATCCAGATCTGCGTCCCCAACCACCACTTCCGATTTATCCGGGCTACCCATGGCGACGAACTGCCCACGCGGATCCACCAAGTAACTTTCGCCATAAAAATCCCCCATGTTCCACGGCGCCTCGATCCCTACGCGGTTGATGGCCCCTAGAAAGTAGCCATTCGCTACGGCATGGGCTGGTTGTTCCAATTTCCAAAGATATTTCGACAACCCGGCCACAGTAGCCGATGGATTAAACACAATTTCCGCGCCATTAAGGCCTAAAGCGCGTGCTCCTTCCGGAAAATGACGATCGTAACAAATATAAACTCCAATGCGGCCGACGGCGGTCTCAAAGACCGGATATCCCAAATTCCCAGGTCGGAAATAGTATTTTTCCCAAAATCCTGTAGCCGGGTTCTCCCCGGCTTGGACGTGAGGCAGGTGGTTTTTGCGATATTTTCCAAGAAATTTTCCATCCGCATCTATCACCGCCGCGGTGTTATAGTATATCCCGGTAATCTCTTCTTCGTAGATGGGAACAATCAGTACCATGCCTGTCTCTCGTGCAACCGACTGCATCAATTGCGTCGTAGGGCCGTCAGGAACTTTTTCCGTAAGATCATACCACCGAGCATTTTGTTCGGCGCAAAAGTAGGGCCCATAAAACAGTTCCTGCAAACAAACCACCTGGGCACCCTTGTTCTTCGCCTCGGAAATCATGCTCAAGTGTTTTTCCACTGCCGATTTTTTGTGCTCATCCAACGGACGTTCTCCCGATACCTCATGATGGGACTGGATTAAGCCAACGCGTACGATGTGACTCATAATTGTCTTCCTCCTCTACAAAGATTTGATGATGGCCATAACCATTTAGACATGCTGTGTTGACACAGTGGCTTCCGGGTCAGTAGTATAGCGAGCACGCATAAGGAACACATAAACGACAAACGAAACCACGAATCCGACAAACCAAGAATAATTGAAGAGCCATCCTAATGCTGGAACCACCTTCCCGATAAGGGAAACCACGATACCGGCAACCAATGCCCAAACCGCCAAGCTGTTGTACCCGTTGCGATAAAAGTACCGTCCAGATTTCTCATAAAGCTCCACAACCTTCAGCGTTTGATGCCGGAATACCCAATAATCGGCAATCAATATGGCTGCTATAGGACCAAGAAACCCCGAATAGACGTCGAGCCAGCTGAAAATGTAGATATGTGGATTAGAAATCAGCAGCCAGGGACACATCACTATTGCTAAAATCCCGGTGAGCAATCCGGCCGTTTTGAAATTTAGGTATTTAGGAAACAATTGAATAAAGTCGTATGCTGGAGACACCACATTGGCCGCCACATTCACCGAGAGGGTGGCAATCACTACGGCTCCCAGTGAAATAATCAACAGCGCAACGTTGTGAAATTGTCCCAACAGGGTAACCGGATTCGAAATAGCGTGATGGAAAACGACAATGGTTGCTGAGGTTACCAACACACCGATTCCAGAAAATACGGTCATAGTTGTTGGAAGACCCAGTGCCTGTCCCCATGCTTGCGCCTTTTGGCTTTTGGCAAACCGGGTAAAATCCGGAATATTAAGAGATAATGTAGACCAAAACGCCACAACACTGGTCAACGACGGGATTTCCACTGCCCACAACGCCGCACCGTGCACCTTTGCTGGCTGGCTTAACATGGGTCCAAACCCGTGAGCAGCAGTATACGCCCAAATTAGTAGCCCAATTCCTAATGCTAACACCAATGGGCCTGCCCATGCTTCAAATCGTTTAACCGCGTTAATTCCATGAAAGATAATCCAGATGTTTAATACCCAAAACAGCATAAACCCGATCCAGCTTCCTAGATTCATCCCAATAAAGGTAAAGAGAGACGAAAAGTGGGCCCATCCGGGAATAAGGATCAGCAGAAAAGTTTGGATGGCCTGACCGCCTATCGCGGTTTCAATTCCAAACCATCCCGCGGCCACCAGGGCCCGAAGCAGGGCTGGCAGACCTGCGCCGACTACCCCAAACGATGCCCGGGCAAATACCGGAAAAGGTATGCCATATTTTGTTCCCGGTTGCGAGTTTAACAAAATCGGTACCAGTACGATCAAATTACCGACCAGAACAGTTAAAATCGCCTGCCACCAGTTGAGTCCAAGCGCAATAAATCCACCTGCCATTAGGTAGGTTGGAATATTATGCGCCATTCCAATCCACAGACTTAAGTAGTTGTACAGCGTCCAGTTTCTTTGGGACTCTTCTGTCGGAGCAATGTCTTGATTATAGCGGATTAAATCGTCCTTCGCTACTTCATTGACCACACGGATCGTCTCCTATCATATTTTCAAAGTGCAGAACCTACACAATGGAAAAGCCCACCTAGCCGCGTTCAGAGTATTTAGGCACGCAGGAGGCAATACCCTTTATACAAATATGCTAATTTTTCTGTGGCATCTGTACACTCTGAATGATCCGACTTACAATGATGGCGAACCACGGAGGAGCTTTTTATACCAAACAATGAATTTCAAAGTGAAAGCACGTGCTCAGTATGCTAACTCCAAAACATCGTTCGATTGTATAATAATAAAAATATCCGCATAGTATTGCAACAAGTTTTTAGCTAAATGTTAGGTTTTTGCCTGTCGTTTATGTGTTCCTTATG
>JAKAAS010000443.1 GCA_021802225.1 Bacillota bacterium | reverse complement strand
ATCCCGGTCTACCTCGTCTTTCTCCGCAGGTTCAACCGATGGGTCAAAGAGCACCCCGGGAAGGGAGAGACCCTCGGTTCGAGATGGGGTGTATCCGTCCGTCGGTGGTTCGGGCGATGAGGGGTGGAGCGTCCGCATCGTTCCCGTTTGATGTTCCAACGCGGCCGTCTATGGCGTTATAGCTCCGTATCTTGAGATATTGCTCCTTGATACTTTTGGGAATAAAATCGCCTTGTGCCTGGTTTCCTGACATGAATTTTACCAGAGCTGGTCTGTTTTTGGTGCCATTGTGCCATGTTCTTATCGTTTGCCTCGATGGGGTCAAATTCCGAAAAGGACGACGACCGCCCCGTCCAAAGGTGCATACTTCCATGGAATTCTGGGGTATAGTTTCTTTGGCGGCATCCTCACTCCCAATCCGAATGCGATCTCTAGAACAGCGCAATAACCTCGTCCACCGGATTCTTCCGAATGAAGGAACGTCGTCGACCCCGTTCCGCCGGACCTTTAATTCGTTCTCAGCCCCGTGCCGGACTATTGCGTTGAAAATGGATGCTGAACGCTCGAACACTGTGCTATTGAGACACGGATGTGTCAGACACCCGACTCCAAGGAGCGCGCAGCGAGGCGACGACAAGTCCGAGCAGCACCGTGGCAGCGCCTCCAATGGCGATCGTAGCACCGGCACCCCAGACACTGACGACCCACCCCCCAATCAATTGCCCTACTGGCAGGCCGGAACTCGTTACGGACTGAAACACCCCAAAGACACTCCCCCGCAGATGATCCGGGATGAGTCGCTGCTGCCATGTGGCCGCCACGATATTGTAGGGGGAGTAGACCAGGCCTCCGCCGAACAAGGTGAGCATAGCCTCCCACGGATGGGTCGTGAACCCCGTTAACCCACTGAACAGTCCCCATCCGATGATGACGCCGCTTATGAACCATCGTAGGCTCCACTGGGGCCTAAAGCGGCTCCAGAGGAGTGTCCCCAGGAGCGAGCCGACGGCGAAACTACTCCAAACGAGACCGAGAGTCCCTGCCCCCGAATGATAGACCCGATCGACCATCACAGGCAAAGCCGGCTCCAACGGTCCGTACGTGAGATTGAAAAATAGGGTGACCATGCCGATGATTAACAGAGCCGGACTGTTCCATAAGAAGCGCCATGGGTTTGGCGCGGGATCTGACGGGGTTGACGGGTCGCGAGGGAAGCGGGTGCGATACCGCGTGGCGGGAATTCCCATTAGGGACAAGACGTACGCCGCGTAACACGCGGCGGTCACAAGCAAAGTCAAGGGGGCTCCGATCGCCGCCACTAAAATGCCTCCCACGGCCGGGCCCAAGAGGGTCACGAGACCGCTGCGGAATTGGGAAAATCCATTCGCCACGTCGAGGTCATGAGCGCTCACGAGGTTAGGCAAGAGCACACCGCGCCCAATCATGGACAGCGGTGACAGGGCGGCGGCCACCGTCACCACTCCAACCAAAATTGGAAACGTGAGGATGTGCATCCACGTCAGGAGGGGGATGGACAGGTAGAGAATTGCCTGACCCACATTATCGATTACCATCAAACGTCGACGTGGCAGCCGGTCGAGTAATCGACCGATGAACGGGCTGGTGGCCATACGAGCAATCGGGATGACCGCTAAGATGATGGCGACCCGGACCGACGACCCGGTTGTCGTCAGCACGAACCATGCCAGCGAAATCGAGACAAATTGTAATGCGAGCAAAACTAGGGTAGAACCGGTCCAGTAGATGACGAAAAACTTGTTACGAATGAGTGTGCGATACGTGCTCGTTTGGGCCACCCCTTTCGGTCGGAATCGCGATGTGCGGCGACACTTGCATAGATGGATTCTAGCAGAGGGGATTTGGGACCACAATGAGACCTTACCGTTTAACACCACCGTGTCGTTTTATACGGCAAACTATGGCCACATTCACCAGCGTACACGGCCTTGAGAGGGGAAGCGGCACCACAGCCCTACGCGCCGTCGTAGCTAATCCCAAAACGAACCGTTGTATGATGCCCAGGGTAATCCGGTGGGCTACGAATATGTGGGGAGTTTGTTTTATCCGGGAGATACAGATACCACTGTACTGCAACGCCTCGGCAGCGCGGCCAGAAAGCCGGAATCGAGAGCCGCCGTATACAGTTTGATAAAAATGTCGTGGTGCCCCTGGCTGTTCATGGGGTGATCACGGTGAGTGATTTCGACCGGCAAAGGGGTCGAGTAGGGGATCTGTTCCATGGTCGAACTCCTTTCTGTGGGGTATACAAAAAAAGCGCTCCTCTCAGAAGAGGGGAACGCTGTGGGACATTGTCTCCGGAGACTTCATAGCAGCTTGGTTAATCAGCGTGATGAGAAAGTGAACTGGCGCCAACCCACCGTTAAAGGGTTGCGAGGTATGTAAGAAACTGGGACGGCGGCAGCCGGATTCGGTCGCTACCATGGCAGGGGGGAGTCGTTTGACCATTTCCCTAATATTTTCCAAGGTCTTATTGACGGCCAGTAGATTGAGGGGGGATTCCAAAAATGTTTTGGATATGCGGATTTTATGATGGATCGAATCGGATCGTCAGATGAAGGCAAAACCGAACGATGTGATAGACTGGAATTCCGGTGACAGCATTTTTTCCGCTGGGGCGCGTATTTTGTATTCGGGAATCGCAGTCTAAAAGCATTAACGGACATTAGTTATTAGTTCATCATGTAAACAATGACATACGGGCTTGAGATAACACCAAATGGTGTTATAATGTTAAACAACACCGAACGGTGTCATATTTTTTGGGAAGTCGCATTGTGAAAAACACAGCACCTTTATCCTCCCCCCATCCGGTCTGTGCGAAAGGCTATGCGAGCCTGCCCGTGTGATGGCTTAAAGTATGCGGTGGGGAAGGCACGGTGTCAAATACGATCCGCACCCATGTCGCCCGCCCATGCTCGGTTCCTTTTACGTTGGAGTGGCTTGCGCAGGTCCCCGCGTCTTTGAGACAATCGTCCAGAGGA
>JAKAAS010000442.1 GCA_021802225.1 Bacillota bacterium | reverse complement strand
ACGGCACCGGCTCTTTTTTGCTGATGAACACCGGACCGGAACCCGTGCCGTCCCATCATGGCCTCGTCACCACGATTGCCTGGGGCATCAATGGACAGGTGAGCTACGCTTTGGAAGGCTCCATTTTTATCACCGGAGCGGTAGTTCAGTGGCTGCGTGATGAACTACAATTGATTCATGATGCTCAGGAAACCGAAGCGGTCGCCCTCTCTGTGGCGGACACCGGAGGGGTCTATGTGGTCCCAGCATTTGTAGGCCTAGGGGCGCCCTACTGGGACAGCTACGCGAGGGGAACCATTGTAGGCCTGACCCGTGGCAGCAACCGCGCACAGATCATCCGGGCGGCGCTGGAGTCTATTGCCTACCAGACCCGTGATGTTCTCGAAGCCATGATGAAAGACTCCGGCCGGAGCATCGACACATTGCGTGTAGACGGCGGGGCCATCGCCAACCGCTTTCTGGCGCAATTTCAAGCAGACCTGCTCGCGTGCACCGTCGAGAGGCCCCAAGTCACGGAGACCACTGCCATGGGCGCCGCCTTTCTGGCCGGTTTGGCCACAGGCGTGTGGCCCGGGTTTGAGCCTTTAGCCCAAGCATGGAAACGCGATGCTCTATTTTACCCGTCGATGGATGAAGAGACGCGCGCGCACCTCTATCACGAATGGCACAGGGCGGTCGAACGCTCCCAGAATTGGGTCGAGCACGCTTAAAAACCCACAACCCTGAAAGGAGACTTTCCATTGAAAAAAATTATGAACAGCCCGGACACATTGGTAGCAGAGGCCGTGGAGGGTCTGGTGATTTCGTTCCCGCAGTATCTCAAGCAAGTACCGGGAACTCACGTCCTGACCCGGGTTCATCCTAAGCCAACAGGACGTGTGGGCATCGTCTCCGGAGGAGGGTCAGGCCACGAACCCGCTCATGCCGGCTTCGTGGGATACGGCATGCTGGATGCCGCAGTCGCGGGAGAAGTGTTCACGTCCCCAACACCCGACCAGATTCTGGAGGGCGTTAAAGCCGCCAATCATGGAGCGGGAGTCTTGATGGTGGTGAAAAACTATACGGGTGACGTCATGAATTTTGATATTGCCCGCGAACTGGCTGAGGCACAGGGGATTCCCACGACCACTGTGGTCGTAAATGACGACGTCGCTGTCGAAAACTCTTCATTTACCACGGGGCGGCGGGGAATTGCCGGAACAATTTTTGTCCACAAAATCGCGGGAGCGCTAGCAGAGCAGGGTGCTTCTCTCGCTGAGGTCGAAGCCGCCGCCAACAATGTCATTGCCCACGTGCGCTCTATGGGGTTGGCTCTGGAACCCTGCACCGTCCCCGAGGCAGGAGCACCAACGTTTACCCTGGCCGATGATGAGATCGAGATGGGGGTCGGCATTCACGGCGAACCTGGCATCGAGCGGCAGAAAATGCGTCCGGCGCACGAACTGGCTGCGGCTCTACTGGAAAAAATTTCGGGCGATTTGCCCCTGAAGTCCGGGGACCATCTAGCCTGTATCGTAAACGGCCTGGGAGCCACGCCTCTTCTGGAACTGGCCGGACTGGCCCGCGAAGTCTCGTTGTGGACTCAAAGCCACGGCATGACACTGGATATCGTGTGGACTGGAGAGTTCATGACCTCCCTGGACATGGCTGGCGCTTCGCTGACTCTGCTTCCGGTGGACAAATCGCTAACCGGGCTCCTTCAGGCTCCCTGCGACACCCCCGCCTTGCGGCAGGGCGTAGCCCATGACTAACGCGGACTTCCGGCAGCTCTGGCTCTGTTTTGGCCAGGCTGCCGCCCAGAACAAAGAGGAGCTGAACCGGCTCGATGCCGCCATTGGCGATGCCGACCACGGAACTAATATGGATCGGGGCATGCAAAAGGTTGCCGAGCAATTGACCTCCTCCCCACCTCCGACCTTACAGGCGGCGTGCAAAATGGTCGCGATGACGCTCTTAAGCACGGTGGGAGGAGCGTCCGGAGCCCTCTGGGGATCCGGCCTGCTCGCTGCATCCAAGGTGTTTCCGGACATGGACTCGTGTGACGACAAGACGTTGGCGGCAGCCTTGCAGGCGTTTGTCAGCAGCATCCAGCAGAGGGGCAAAGCCGTGGCGGGAGACAAGACAATGCTGGATGTATTCCTCCCTGCCACAGCCGAACTTAGCCAGGAGGTTGACCATGCTCCCGCCGCCTCTGTAATTCCGCCGATTGCTGCAAAGGCCAAACTGTGGGCGGAAGGTACCGCGCCCCTTTTGGCCAAGAGAGGGCGCGCCGCCTACCTTGGTCCTCGCAGCATCGGTCATATTGACCCGGGCGCCACCTCTTCCGCCCTGTGGTGGGACTGCTTGGGACAGGTCATGGGGGCCAGCAAATGACAGGTCTGCTGCTGGTTTCCCATTCCCGAAAACTTGTTGACGGACTGGCCGACCTGACGCGGGAACTCAGCGGCCCTTCGGTGCCAATCGCCACCGCTGGCGGTGAGGATGCTCTGGGAGTCACTGCGGCTATGGTCGCTGAAAGCATATCATCGCTGCTGTCCCAAGGGGTGAGCGGGATCCTGATTTTTGGTGACGTCGGCAGCGCCTTTATCTCCGCGGAAACGGCGATCGAATTAGCCGCCAGTTCCAAACCCGTGCAAATCGTGGACGCGCCCTTAGTGGAAGGCGCCATTGCGGCTGCGATGACCTTGAGCACAGGAGCCAGCATGGACGAAGCCCGACAGGCGGGGGAGGAAGCCTATACCATTCGCAAGCAGTGACGGGTTCCGGCCCATCCTCGCGGCAGGATCTCTGTGCGATACAAGACCACTCAAAAGAGCGCGCTGAAAACTGCGGCGCTTTTTTGAGTGGCAAGCAGCAACTCTTTGCAGACATCGGTCAAGCGCAGAACATGCCCTACTTCGGGCCGGGGATTTGGCAAAGACAGAAGCGGGAGAGAAATGATAAGATTTGGATATCACCACTGTTGCAGGCCAAGCGCAGCAGCTGTTGAAAACCGGGCGGCGAATGGGATTTCGCCAACAGCCAAGG
>JAKAAS010000441.1 GCA_021802225.1 Bacillota bacterium | reverse complement strand
GCCATTTGGCCGAGACGATGATCAGCAGCAACAGATAAGGAACCAGGTCGGACCATGACGAGAAGTACGTCTGCATCAGCATGACTGAGACGCCGTAAACGAGTCCTCCCAACACCGATCCCAAAGGGTTGCCCAGGGACCCTATCACCACGATCGCAAACGCAATCGTGGTCAGCCCGAGCCCTGTGGAAGGGTCGATGCTTCCAATCATGAAGGGGCTTAGCACCCCTGCCATCGCCGCGAGCCCGATGCCCACCCCGAAAATGATGGCCGAGGTTTGCGCCACGGGGAGCCCGCTGGCCGCGGCTTCTTCACGGCTGCCCATTATCGCGCGGGCCGCGTAGCCGATCCGGGTGTAATACAGGAAGAGATACGTGGCACCAATCATGACCAGGCTGACGATGGCCGTGATGACCCACGCCATCTGATAGCTCTGGCCCAGAAAATGCCAGGGCGCGGCTCCCATAATGGCGAGGGGCAGAGACCGGGGATTGTTGCCAAATCCAATCACGTCCAGCGCCTCGATAATCTGGGACAGGCCAAAAAAGAGAATCAACGACAGCATTTCAGGATCTTTGGAGCGGGTGAGCCGGGGAATTACCGGAAAATAAAGGGCAAACGCGATCAGAAAGAACAGGACAAACGCCCCCACCAAACTGAGCACAGGGTTAATGTGGCCGGCTGAATAGGCGATGACTGCCAAGTATCCCCCCAGCACCACGAAATCTCCATGCGCCAGGTTGACCACCTGCATGACCCCAAAAATCAGATTGAGGCCGAGTGCCATAAACCCGAAAAAAACTCCAAATAAAATTCCTGCGACGATGCTGTATTCGAGCATTGCGGCCTCCTGTCAAGCGCCCCTGCCACCCGGCAGGGGCGCGCATCTGATACTTTACGAGAGCGGGGTCACCAAGTCCACGGAAACCTTGCCTGCGCTGTTGGTCGTCAGTTTTCCGACGGGAAGGGTTTCTCCCGTCTGGGCTCCCTCGGAATTAATTTGGAATTTTCCGTCCAGCGTCTCAATGGTGCCGGAAAAACGGCTGACAGCATGGCGCAAGGAAAGCTGGCTCAGGCTATTGGCGGTTTCCAAAGTTTTCTGGATAATGAGGCCGGTATTATAGCCCGCAATATTCAGGAAGTTAGCGCTGTGTCCCATGGCTTGTTGGTAACCCGCCATAAATTGGCTGGAGTTCATCCCATAGTTGACATGGGCATGGGAAATCAAGGGCGGCGCGGGGTATGTGTAGATGTTGTTGATGGAGGACGGCCCGTCGCTCGTCGTGAAGAGAGTGGGAAGCTGCCCAGGGAAGATCGTGAACACCATCTTGTACTGGGCCCCGCTGGCTTTTAATGCCTGCAGGAAGGAAATGTCATTATTGGGGTAGCCAAATTCAATGACGGCTTGGGGATTCGCATGGGAGATATTGTTCAGCAGCACCGAGTAGCTGGATGTGCTGGTAGGAACTCCGGAGTTATAGACGGGTGTAATGCCGGCGGCCTTGAGTTTGCTCACTAAGGTTTGTTCCTGCGACTGGTCGAAATCATTCGTATCATACAAAATGGCCACCCGCGAATAGTGCTGTCCAATCAGGTATTGTGCCAGAGAATCGGGCCACAGGCCGGAATTGGGCAGCGAGGTCAGCACAATATAAGGATTGTTGGGGGTAAAGAAGGTCGTCCCGGTTCCGCTTTGGTCGAACAGCACCATCTTGTTTTCCTCGGCGACGGGAACCGCCACGGAGGTGAGAACCGACCCGAAGTCAGCCACCAGCACGTTGACGTGATTGACCGAAATAAGCTGGGAATAGAGACTGGTGGCGGTGGTGACGGAGCTCTGGTCGTTGTAGGCCACGATTTTAATCGGGACTTTTTTATGGAGGGCCTTGACAAATACCCCGCCTGATTTGTCAGCCTGGCTGGCCCAGAACTTGAGACCGTCATACTCAGGCAGTGACGAGGTCGCGAAGGCCCCGCTGCCCGCATACAGGGTTCCGATGGTAATGTCCGAAATATTCTTGGTTGGCGGAGCGGCGCTGGTAGACGTGCCGCATCCGGCCAATGTTCCCGCCAGCATGGCGGCGGACAGGCCGACAATCATCGCCGAGTGTTTCCGGCTGTTCATAAGAGATAACCTCCTGATGAAATAGTTTTGTGAATATGCCTGCGACTCAGGCGATTCTGCTGCCTGTATCGGCATTTTACAGCAAACAAGTTTTGTGCCGGTTCATGATGAATAATAGCGTATAATCGCTCATCATGATACAACATTAACTTGAAAGAATATTCAACACGCACCTAGGCTGTTCGCAACTTCAAAGGAAATTGACTGGCGGTGAGATCCGGCGAAAGCGGGTTTGTCCTATCTGCTCATGAGGTGACGACTCCCCACGCCTAAAGGCGGGGGCTTCTCAGTTCATTTGCCGGGCTTCTTCTCCCATGCATCCCTGAAGGCTCCGTCCGAGCCTGTTTTCCGCCTGCTTAGACCGCTCTCGCGAGAATGTTCTCGGCCGCATTGATGTCCCGGTCCTGCACATATCCGCAATGCGGGCAGTGATGGATTCGGTCCTGGAGTTCTTTATGCACGAGAGCATGACACTGAGAACATTCTTGCGTCGTATTGTGCGGATTCACCAGTACCACCCGACACCCGGCGCTTTCAGCCTTGTATGCCGTGAATTGCACTAGGATGTTCCAACCCGCATCATTGATGCTTTTCGCTAAATTGTGATTCTGCGTCATGTTGAGGATTTTCAAATCCTCAAACGCTATGAGACTGTACTGCGAGACGAGCGAGCGAGAGACTTTATGAGCATTGTCGGCGCGTTGATTCGCGACATGCTCATACGCTCGTGCTAATTGTCTGGCCGCTTTCTTGCGCCGGGAGACTTGCGTCTGCCATCGCTTGAGCTTGCGCTCGCTCTGGCGTAGATACTTCGGCGTTTCAAAAAATTCCCCATCGGACGTGATAGCTAAGTGTTTAATCCCTAAGTCAATGCCGACCGGCGGAAGCGTATTCACCGGGATATCCC